>CACKSM010000002.1 GCA_902602885.1 uncultured Alphaproteobacteria bacterium | reverse complement strand
TTTAAAATCGGTTTCAAATGCATGATAATTTTGACGAACTTGTTCCCAATATAAGGATAGTGTTCTTATAGCCTCTTCATCAAGTTTTGGGTCTTGATGATTTTGTTTCATTATAGATACGATTGATCCAAGTGCAGGTTGTGATGTTAATCCACTCATTGAGTCAATTGCAAGATCAACGATATCTACCTTTTCTTCTATAGCAGCTAGAACTGAAGCTGATGAAGTACCAGATGTATCATGGGTATGAAAATGAATCGGAAGATCGGTTGTTTGTTTAATTTCATTAACTAATTTTTTTATAGCATTAGGTTTTGCTAATCCCGCCATATCTTTAATAGCGATAATATGTGCTCCTGCTTTTTCTAAATCTTTAACAAGATCAATATAATATTTTAATGTATATTTTTTCTCATTTGGATCAGTTACATCATTTGTATAACAGATAGTTCCTTCACAAATTTTATTTTGATTGCATACTTCATCAATTGCAACACGCATATTATCAATTAAGTTTAATGAATCAAAAACTCGGAATACATCAATGCCAGCTTGAGCTGATTGTTGAATGAAATGTTTAACTACGTTATCTGGATAATTTTTATATCCAACAGCATTAGATCCTCTAAAGAGCATTTGTTTAAGAAGGTTAGGCGCCCTTTTGTTTAATCTTGCTAATCTATCCCAGGGATCTTCTTTTAAAAAACGCATCGATGTATCAAACGTTGCACCTCCCCAGCACTCTAATGAGAATAAGTTACTTAGATTTTCACTATAATATTCAGCAATGTTAACAAGATCATCAGTTCTCATTCTTGTAGCAAGAAGTGATTGGTGTGCATCACGCATCGTTGTGTCAGTAATTAGGGTGTAGGGTGTTTCTTTTATTTTTTTTGCAAATTTTTCTGGACCTAAAGTTTGTAAATCGTTTACAAAATTATTTTTTTCACTTTTAATATTTGAAATTGGAATTTGAACTTCTACAGTCTTATTACTACTGAACCTTCCAGATATATCATTGTGTCCATTCACAATTATATTTCCAAGATAAGATACAATTTTGGATGCTCGATCTTTTTGAGGATTATAAGCATAGAGTTCTTTTTTAGTATCAACAAAATTTGTATTGTAATTTCCTTCAAGGAAATCTTTGTTATTTATAAGAGATTCAAGAAATACTAAATTTGTTTTAACACCTCTAATTCTAAATTCTCGCAAAGCCCTATCCATTCTTTTAATACAGTCGTCTTGATGCTTTGCCCAAGTTGTTACTTTTACAAGTAAAGAATCATAATACGGTGTGATGATCGAACCTGAAGAAGCATTTGCTGCATCTAGCCTCACTCCAAAACCAGCGGCTGATCTGTAAGTCATTATCTTTCCATAATCGGGCATAAAATTATTAAGCGGATCTTCGGTAGTAACTCTACATTGAATAGCAAATCCGTTTAGATTAATATCTTCTTGTTTAGGAAGTGCTGGGTGGCTACCAATTTTTTCACCTTCTGCAATTTTAATTTGGGCTTTTACAATATCAATACCAGTTACTTCCTCAGTTACTGTGTGTTCAACTTGAATTCTTGGGTTAACTTCAATGAAATAAAATTCACCAGACTTTTTATCAAACAAAAATTCAACAGTTCCTGCACCAAAGTATTTAACTTGTTTTGCAATTTTAATAGCAGCGTTACAAATTTCTTCTCGAGTTTTATTTTCAAGAAAATGTGCAGGCGCTCTTTCTATAATCTTTTGATGCCTTCTTTGAAGAGAACAATCTCTTTCAAAAAGATGTATGATATTTCCGTGTCTGTCGCCTAAAATTTGAACTTCAATGTGCGCAGCATCTTCTAAAAATTTTTCTATAAATACTTCATCTTTGCCAAAAGCTTTAAGTGACTCACTTTGAGCAGTTGTAATTTGATCGATTAATTCGTTGCTTGATTTAACAACACGCATTCCTCGACCACCACCACCCCAACTAGCTTTAACAATTACTGGATAACCAATTTTCTCAACTTCTTTTTCAACACTTTTTAAATTTTCTTTTGTTACAAGAACAGACGGAACGGTGCCTACTTTTGCTTCTTCCGCAACTTTTTTAGCTTCAGTTTTATTTCCAAATCTTTTTAGTATTTCTTTACTAGGTCCAATGAATGTTATGTCATTTTTTTCACATTGCTCAGCTAGTTCAGGACTCTCAGATAAAAATCCATAACCTGGATGGATAGCATCAACCTTTGCATCTTTAGCAATTTTGATAATCGAGTCTATGTCCAAATATGCTTGAATTGGACCTTTGCCTTCACCTACTAAATAACTTTCATCCGTTTTAAATCGGTGAATAGCAAAACGATCTTCTTTAGAATAAATAGCAGCTGTTTTAATACCAGACTCTTCTGCAGCTCTGAAAATTCGAATAGCAATTTCACTTCTGTTTGCTGCTAAAATTTTACTAATTTTTTTCATCAAGCCACCATTAAATAAGGATTATTACTTAATATTTTTTCGGGGATGCATCTATATGTTCCTTACTGAATTAGCAAGAGATCAAAGGAATTTAGCCATTTTTTAGGATTTGGAAGCAATTATAAATTGATAATAAAATACAAATTATCGATTTTATATCTGTGCACATATGTCTCTTTATCACAAAGGTTATTTTATATTAATGTCAAATTATGAATTCATTAAATGAAAATATAAGACCTTATCAAAGCTGTTCTAAATCAGTCTTTTTAGTTTTAGGAATTATTTTTATAAGTTGGATTTCATTATTCTCTATTTTTCTTATTGTACAAGGTGCTTGGCCTGTATCTATATTTCTTGGACTTGAATACTTAATTATTTTTTATTTAATCCGTTTATATTTCAAAGAGAAAAATATTAAGGATGAAATTAATATTGATCGAAAAGAGATATCTATAAAAAAATATAAAGGTGATAAACTTTTACATTCAACTAAATTCAGCACTTATTGGTCTAAAGTTTTTTTTACAAAATTTAAAAATACTTCCAAGTTATCAATAAGAGAATCAGATAAAGAAACTGAAGTTGCAACTTTCTTGCACGCTGATTTAAAAGAAAGTTTGTACTTAAAAATTAAAAGACAATTAAGCTATTATTAAAATAACAAATCATTCATATTGAAAAGGCCTGTTTTCTTTTTAGAAATAAAGATAGCTGCTTCGATGGCCCCATCTACAAAAATTGATCGATTATTAGCTTTATGAACTAGATCCACTCTATCATTGGTACCAATAAAACTTACTGTATGTTCACCCGCAATTTCACCACCTCTTGTAACGGAAAAACCAATGTCACCTTTTTTTCTAGATGTTAGTTTTTTTGTACGGTCTAAAACTTTTGATTTATTTAATTTAGTTTTTCTACCTTCAGCAGCATACTCACCTAGAGATAATGCAGTTCCAGAAGGGGCATCTTTTTTATGTTTATGATGAGTTTCAGCAATTTCAATATCATAATCAGTATCTTTTAGAGCTGATGCTGTTTGTTTTACTAAGTTAAATAGTAAGTTAACGCCCAAACTCATGTTAGAAGACATAAGTATAGGTATTTTTTTTGAATAACTTTTTACTTTCTTTTTTTGTGCATCCGTCATTCCGGTTGTGCCAATAACAACTGCTGTTTTATTTGCAGAAGCAATCTTAAGATTATCTAAAGTAGACTCAGGTGTTGTAAAATCAATTATGACATTTGCTTCTTTGATTAACTGAGCCGCATTAGCTGTAACTAATTTTGCAGAGTGTATACTTGAAACTTTGTTTAAGGGTTTGTTTATATGTTTATGTTTTTTGTGTTCAAAACCACCAACAAATTCTAAATTTTTATTTTGTAAAATTTGTTTTGATATTTCCTGACCCATTCGGCCAAGACAACCTGCAACTGCTATTTTAATTTTTGCCATAAAAACTTCTTATACTTTGGTGATTGTAAGTTGAAAAGAAATTAAGTTAAATCTTCCCAGACTTCTTTTAATTTTGAGAAAAAACCTTGCGATTTTGGGCTATGTTTTTTTGATGTCCCACCTTCATTTTCAAACTCTCGCAAAATATCTTTTTGTTTGCTATTTAGATTGACTGGTATTTCAACGTTTGCTTGTACGTACATATCTCCACGTCTACTTTGTCGAAGTATACTCATTCCTTTGCCGCGTAGTCTAAATTGTGTTTCAGATTGAGTTCCGGCTGGAATATTAAGTCTGGCTTTTTTTCCCTCTATTGTTGGCACTTCTATTTCGCCACCTAAAATAGCAGTAGTGATTGAAATTGGTATTTCACAAAATAAATTTTCTTCTTCTCTTTCAAAGAGTTTGTCCTTTTGAACTTCAACAAAAATATACAGATCCCCATTACCCGCACCTCTTTCACCTGGCTCTCCTTCACCAGCTATACGAATTCTTGTACCTGTATCAACACCAGCTGGAATAGTAACTGAAATTGTTTTCTGTTTTTTTATATTTCCAGTTCCAGAACATTTAAGACATGGATTTTTTATACTTGAACCTTCTCCACCACATGTAGGGCATGGTCTTTCAATTGAAAAAAAGCCTTGTTGTGATCGAACTTTACCTGCACCACCACAAGTAGAACAGGTACTTGGTCCAGATTTATCTGCACTTCCCGTTGCTGCACATGCATCACAACCAACATAAGTTGGAATTCTTATTTGTGGTTTCTTTCCAGTGAAAGCTTCGAATAGTGAAACGGACATATTATAACGAAGATCACTTCCTCTTTGAGGTCCTCGTCTTCTTGATGATTGTCCTCCAAATCCTCCGCCAAAGAACTCTTCAAATATATCAGAAAAGCCACCTGCAAAATCTCCAAAGCCTTGGGCTCCACCCATTCCACCTTGTTTGAAAGCGTCATGTCCATATTGATCATAAGCTGATCTTTTTTCTGAATCTTTTAGAACTTCGTAAGCAGCAGCTGCTTCTTTGAATTTTCTTTCAGCTGTTTTGTCATCCTTGTTACGATCAGGATGATATTTCATGGCCTGTTTTCTATAAGCTTTTTTTATTTCATCTTCACTGGCATTTCGTTGAACACCTAGTATCTCATAGAAATCTTTATCAGCCACATCTCCTCCTTATAAAAATTATGGAGCGTTAATCTTTTTTATCTTCGTCTACTTCTTCAAATTCAGCATCTACAACTTTTTCATCTTTAGTATTATCAGCTGATGGTTCAGCACCAGATGGATCAGGTTGAGGTCCAGCACCTTGGGGGTTTTGTTTATAAATTGCTTCACCCATTTTAAGAGATGACTGAACAAGTGCTTCAGTTTTAGATTTTATAGCTTCTAAATCCTCACCGTCTTTTACTTTTTTAAGCTCTTCAATATCCTCTGTGATTTTATTTCTATCAGCTTCAGGAATTTTATCTCCGTGCTCTTTTAAATTCTTTTCAGTTTCATTAATTAAACTATCAGCATGGTTTCTAGTATCAACAGCTTCTCTTTTCTTTTTGTCAGCTTCAGCATTTTCTTCTGCTTCTTTGACCATTTTTTCAATCTCTTCATCTGATAATCCTCCAGAAGCCTGGATCTTGATTTGTTGTTCTTTACCAGTTGATTTGTCTTTAGCCGAAACGTTTACAATACCATTTGCATCAATATCAAAAGTTACTTCAATTTGAGGCATTCCTCTTGCGGCAGGTGGAATCCCTACTAAATCAAACTGACCTAGTAATTTGTTATCAGCAGCCATTTCTCTTTCACCTTGAAATACTCTAATTGTTACTGCACTCTGATTATCTTCAGCTGTAGAAAATACCTGGCTCTTCTTTGTTGGGATAGTTGTGTTTTTATCAATTAGTTTTGTGAATACACCGCCGAGTGTTTCAATACCAAGTGATAAAGGTGTAACATCAAGCAATAAAACATCTTTGACATCACCTTGTAATACGCCTGCTTGGATAGCAGCACCAGATGCAACAACTTCATCTGGGTTAACACCTTTATTAGGTTCTTTACCAAAGAAGTTTTTTACTATCTCCGTTACTTTAGGCATTCTTGTCATACCACCAACCAAGATAACATCATCAATTTCAGCAGCTTGTAATCCAGCATCTTTGAGTGCCATTTCGCAAGGTTTTAAACTTTGGTTTAAAAGTTCACCCACAATAGCTTCTAGTTTTGCTCTCGATAATTTAATCGTTAAATGTTTAGGGCCAGATTGATCAGCAGTAATGAATGGCAAGTTAACTTCTGTTTCAGTTGAACTTGATAATTCAATTTTTGCTTTCTCAGCTGCCTCTTTCAAACGTTGAAGGGCAAGTTTATCTGAACGTAAATCAATACCATTATCTTTTTTGAATTCATCAGCAAGATAATCAATAATTTTAAGATCAAAATCTTCACCACCAAGATGCGTATCGCCATTGGTTGATTTAACTTCAAAAACACCGTCGCCTATTTCTAAAATGGAAATATCAAATGTACCTCCACCAAGATCATAAACAGCAACAGTACCAGTTTTCTTTTTATCTAAACCATATGCTAACGCTGCAGCAGTAGGCTCATTAATAATTCTTAAAACTTCTAGTCCAGCTATTTTTCCAGCATCTTTTGTTGCTTGTCTTTGAGCATCATTAAAATATGCAGGAACCGTTATAACTGCTTGTGTAACAGTGTCTCCCAAATAAGACTCTGCTGTCTCTTTCATTTTTTGTAAGATAAAGGCACTAATTTGACTTGGGCTATATTTGTCTCCACGTGCTTCTACCCAAGCATCACCATTATCACCTTTTACGATTTTATAAGGTACTAGTCCGCTGTCAGACTTAACAGCTTCATCCTCAAATGTTCTTCCGATTAATCTTTTTATGGCAAATAAAGTATTTTCAGAATTAGTTACTGCTTGTCTTTTAGCTGATTGTCCAACAAGTTTTTCTTTTGTGTCACTGAATGCTACCATTGAAGGAGTTGTTCTTCCGCCCTCAGAGTTTTCAATTACTTTTGCTTCCTTACCGTCCATTACTGCAACGCAGGAATTTGTAGTACCTAAATCAATACCAATTACTTTTGCCATACTTTTTGTCCTCTTTACTAAATTATTAACCAATCAACATTGGCTACAATAGATATGGGAAAAAAGTTTTAAAATACAAGGATGTTCGTGATTTATATTAAAAAAAACAAGTAATTTAGGGCTTTTTATAACTTTTCTTTACTCTCATTTTCAGAATTGTCTTCTTCTTTTTCTTCTGTAGGCTCTTCTTTTTTAGCGACTGGTTTTTTGGAAACTCCAACCATTGCTGCTCTTAGTAATCGGTCATGCATTGTATAACCAGATTGGACTTCCTGTACTACCGTTCCTTCTTCCACATCATTATTTTCAACTTCCATCATTGCCTGATGAAAATTATGATCAAATTTTTGATTTAAAGTTTCAATTTTTTTGACTCCGTGTTTTTCAAGAGTACTTTTGTATTCTTTAAGAACCATTTTTAAACCATCGATAAGATTTTTTATACTTTCTGGATGATTTTCATCTTCTGGTAAAGCATCCAGCGCTCTTTCTAAATTATCTCCTGGCGATAGAATGTCTCTTGCTAAATTTATGCTACCAAACTTTATTGTTTCAACTTTTTCTCTTTCAAATCTTTTTCTAAGATTTTCCATTTCAGCGAGTAATCGGATTTTTTCTTCTTTAAGGGTTTCAATTTCCTTTTCTAAACTTTCTTCTTCTGTATTTTCGTCTTCTTTTATCTCTTCTATATCTGTGTTTTCTTGAGTTTCATTATTATCTTCTTCGTTTTCAATATTCTCAGAATCAGGTTCTTTAATTTCTTCTTGTTGGTTATCTTTTTCTTTTTTCTCAACCATTAATCAATCACCTTTCCAATAATTTTAGACGTATAATCAACAAGAGGAACTATTTTGGAGTAGTTTAGTCTGGTTGGCCCAACTACACCTATAGCTCCTATAATTTCTTGATCATTATTTTTATATGGGGCCATTACCATAGAAAGACCAGAGTGTTTAAACAAAAAATTTTTAGATCCAATAAAAATTTGAACCCCTTTTGCTTTTCCTGCCGTTTCTAATATATCTACAAAACTAGATTTTTTCTCAATTTCATCAAAAAGATTTCGGATTTGATCTAAATCTTTCGAAACAATTTCATCTTTTAATAAATTTGATTGACCATGTAGAAAAATATAAGGATTTTTACTATTAGGCTGCGTTTCAATAATACCTTGTTGAATTAATTTTGAAGAAATTGACTCTAGCTCATTTTGTGAATTTTTTATTTCAGATTGAATTAATCTTTTAATCTGAGAAATATTTTTATTGGTAAACTTTGATGTTAAGTAATTTGAAGCCTGTACCAATAATGAACTATTATATTTTCCATTATCTTCAATGATGCGATTTTCTACCTCTCCATTCTCATAAGCAAGAATAAGCATTAATTGACTACTATTTAATCTTATAAACTCAACATGCTTTAAGTTTTTTTGAAATTTTGGTGCAATAACTATTCCTGCATAACTCGATAATCCTGAAATTGCCTTGGAAGCAACATCGAGCACCTCTTCATAAGATTTTCCCTTTGTTAAGCACTGTTGTTTAATATTTTCTTTATCTATTTTTGAAATTCTTCCAAACTCTAAAAGTCCATCGACAAAAAACCTCATGCCTTTCTCGGTGGGCATTCTTCCAGCTGATCTATGTGGTGCATACAGAAGCCCTTCTTTTTGTAAATTTGATAAAATAGATCTAATTGATGCTGAGGAAAGATTTAATCCTCCCATCTTCATAATTGTTTCTGATCCTGCTGGCGACCCGGTTTTAAGATATGACTCAACTAATTTTTTGAAAATTAATTTCGATCTATCATTAATTTGTGCATATACATTATCAGACATAAGAATTTTATTTAAAAATAATATTTATCTACTATTATTAAATTTATATGAGAAAAGATAGATCGTTCAATCAAATGCGTGAAATTTCATTTGAGAAAAATGTAAATATTCATGCAGATGGTTCATGTTTAGTAAAATTTGGAAATACACATGTCCTTTGTCTTGCAACAATTGATGAAAAAGTTCCTCACTGGTTAAAGAATACTGGCAAAGGTTGGGTTACAGCAGAATACGGCATGCTACCAAGGTCAACAAATACTAGAATGGACAGAGAGGCTGCAAAAGGAAAACAGTCAGGTAGAACTCAAGAAATACAAAGATTAATTGGACGCAGCTTAAGATCTGTTGTTGACCTCTCAAATCTTGGAGAGCGTCAAATAAAAATAGACTGTGATGTTATACAGGCTGATGGCGGAACAAGAACTGCATCAATCAGTGGTGGTTTTATTTCTTTATATTTAGCAACAGAAAAATTAAAGAATAATTATAATCTCCAAAAACCAATTATTAAAAACTTTATAGGAGCAGTATCAACTGGAATAGTCGAAAATAAAGCATTATTGGATCTAGATTATAACGAAGACTCCAAAGCTCAAGTGGATGCAAATTTTGTAATTTGTGATTCAGATGAAATATCTGAAATTCAAGTTACTGGTGAAGAGTTTTTTTTCAATGATGCTCAGTTTACAGAAATGTTTTCACTAGCGAAAATTGGTGTTAAAGAGATAATTTTTAAACAAAAAGAGGCTTTGAAATAAATTGAGGCAATTATTATTTTTTTCAAATAATAAAAATAAAATAATTGAAATTAAAAAAATTTTTAACAAATTTAATCTGGAACTTATTTCATTAAATGACCTAAACTTAAGTGCAGAGGTAGAAGAAAGTGGTAAATCTTTTGAAGAAAATGCAAAAATAAAATCAGACTACGGATTTAATAAAACTGGCTTTCCTTGTTTTGCAGATGACTCAGGAATATGTATTGAAAGCTTAGGTTGGAAGCCAGGCGTTCTTTCAAAAAGATTTTTAAATAATTTCAAAAATAATCAGGCTTGTTTTGAAAGAATATTCAAAGTTATAAAAAAAAATAATAAACAAAATGCTTACTTTAAAACATCAATAAGCCTTACTATTAAAAATAATCAAAATGTAATATTTAATGGAAAAATTGATGGAAGAATTTCTGAACAAGCTAGGGGTAGATTTGGTTTTGGTTATGATCCAATTTTTATTCCTAAAAATTATAACAAAACATTAGCTGAATTAAGCACGAAAGAAAAAAATGAAATTAGTCATAGATCTATAGCTGTAACAAAATTAATTAACTTTTTAATTAATTAATTACAAAAGAATTTCCATTATTTATTTTTAATATGTTAAGGTCTCTTTCAATTGTATTATCTTTAAAATAAAAGTTTCCATCAATGCCATCAAATTTTTTGTTTGGATTGTTTAGTAATTTAATTACATCAACAAGCTTATATTCATTTGTGTAAATGAAATTAATTAAACCTATTAAGTCATACGGTAATGTTGAAATTCTCAAAAATTCATCATCATATATTTCCATATAATTATTTATTATATTTATTCGACTTGTTTCGGGAATTCCTGGAAATATTGCTCCTTGTAAAGAAGGTTCATAGAAAAAAGTTTTATCATCTATTACTCCAGTTCCCATAAACTGTACGATATTAGGATCTATATCGTAGTATGGTAGAAGGGGTGCAACCTGTAATAAATTCAAACCATAATCAGCAATCAAGATATGAGTAAAATCGTAGTCATTCGTAGTTTTAAATCTTTCTAATTTTTTTAATCTTTTTTTTGATTTTTCATCTTTTTTTGAAGATAAAATTTGTTTTTGTCTATTTAATTCATATTTTCTCAATTCATATTTTCCTAATTCTTTTATTGAATCCCTTACATTTGATAGGTTATCTTTATATGAAGATCTGTTGACTAATATTGCAGGGCTTTCAAACATTATGTCATCGATTAGACTGTTTATTAAATATCCATATTGATTTTCAGGATAAAGTAGCGCAACTTTTGCATCATCGTTTAAATATAACATAAGTTGTGAAAGTTCATTTTGTGGAAAAAAATTTATTAAATAAACACAATCTTTTGCTAATGAAGACTTAGAAGAGTATGAAAAAAATATTACTTCATTAGTACAATAATTATCTAAGATTTTTGCATACTTAGATTGAATTGGTCCAAGAAAAATCTTTCCAGGTAGTAGATTTTTTTCTATAATTTTTCTTAGATCATTTTCATTTTCGAAAAGTTCTATTTGTATAACAACATCACTTATACCAAGATTATAAATTCCCAATTCATATATATTCAAAAATTGTTTTGTGGTTTTTTTATCATCATCTTTTGCAAATAAAGCAATAATTGTTTTGTCTAAGACAACATCATCTAAAATTTTATTCTGCCCATCTTGTTTGCTTTCTTTTTTTTCTATTTCTTTTTTATCACTTTTAGTTTCAATGGATTTTTCAGAAATACTTGTTTCTTGAGTATTTTTTTTATCCTGTTTAGATAAATTTACTGGAGTACATGAAATTATAAATATAAATATATAAATAATGAATAATATTATTAATGGTCTGTTTATTGTAGCAACACCTATTGGCAATTTAGATGACATAACCTATAGGGCTGTAAAAGTTCTTGGAGAATGTGATATCATTATTTGTGAAAATCCTAAACACTCACTTAAATTACTAAATAAATTAGGCATTAAAAAGAAATTAATAGCTTTACACGATTATAATGAGCATAAAATAATAGATCAGGTTAAGGTTGTATTAAAAAATAAAAATTGTGTCCTAATTTCTGACGCAGGTTCTCCACTTATTTCAGATCCTGGATATAATTTAGTACAATATTGTATTGCAAATAATATTAGAGTTACATCTGTTCCTGGCCCCTCATCAGTTGTATCGAGCTTACAGTTATCTGGATTACCAATATCAGAATTTGCCTTTTTTGGTTTTGTTCCAAAATCTAAAAAAAAGTTAGAAGATCTTATTAAAACAATTGCTCAAGAAACAAAGACTTGCGTTGTTTTTGTCTCAAGTCATAAATTAGTCATTTTTTTGGATTGCTTAGAAAATATTATGGGTGATAGATCAATTTCAATATGCAAAGAACTTACAAAGATAAATGAATTTGTTTTTAGAGGAACTCCAAGCAATGTGAAAAATAAAATACTAGAAGATAAAGAAAATATAAAAGGGGAGTTTGTTGCTGTTATTGATAGACAAACATCAAAAAATCAAGATTCTGACAACATTGATTTATATAATAAAGAATTAAGAAAGATGGCTACAAAATTTTCTTTGACCGACATCGTCGAAATAGTACATAAATTTACAAAAATTAATAAAAACAAAATTTACAAATGGTTGTTAAAATTAAAAAAATAACTAAAATTTTATTTTTTCCAATATTTTTAATTATTGCATCTGTTAATTATGGATGTTCACCCGCAGGTGTTCTTGCTACAGGTGGAGGCAGCGCAATGGTAGTTGCTGAAGGAGAAAGATCTCTTGGTACAGTGGTAGATGATGCAACAATTAAAGTTAATATTGCGGCTAAATTTTTAAATGCAGGAAATAATCTTTTTGTAAATATAAATACTAGTGTTTTAGAGGGTAGAATTTTATTAACAGGTCTTGTTGATAATCAAGAAATTAGAATTGATGCAGTAAGATTGGTTTGGGAGGTTGAAGGGGTTAAAGAAGTTATAAATGAAATAGAAATTGGAGATAGAACATCATTAAAAGATTATGCTAGTGATTTGTGGATTAATACACAAGCAAGAGCTATAGCCGCTAAAACGGTTGGTATTAAGGCAATTACATTTAACTTTGAAACTATTCAGGGAAAAATTTACATAGCGGGTATTACTACTCGACAAGATTTGTTAGATGAGCTGATTGTAGCTCTTAAAAACATAAAGGGCGTTAATGAAATTGTTAATTATGTAATTATAAAAGAATAACTGTAATTTATCTTAAGCTTCCGATTTTTTCACCTGCTAAAATATGAATATGAAAATGTGGAACTTCTTGTCCACCATCCTCTCCTGAATTTGTTATCAACCTATATCCAGTATTTTCAATATTAATATTGTTTATTACGAGTTGGACGCTTTTAAAAAAAGAGGTGATATTTTCATCATCTGCATTTTTTAAAAAATCAGAAAAGGTTTTGCAAGGAAATTTTGGTATGCCTAAAACATGAATTTTAGCTTGAGGGTTAATATCATTAAAAAATAAGCTGAATTTATCTTCATAAACTTTGTCACAAGGAATTTCTTTTCTTAGTATTTTTGCAAAAATATTGTTTTCATCATACATTTTATTTTACTTTCTTTTATCAAGTTCTTTATGAATTTCATTCATAGTAATTTTTTTTGATTTTAACAAAATTAGAAGATGATAAATTACATCAACGGCTTCTTCTGTTGTTCTTTTTTTTGATCCTTTTAAAAAATCTATAATTAATTCAGAGGATTCTTCTCCAAATTTTTGAGCTATTTTTTTAGGCCCTAACTTTAATAACTTATTAGTGTAAGAATTTTTTTTTCTTGTTTTTACTCTATTATTTATAATTTCATTTAAGTCTTCAATTTTCATAAAATTTAGTCTCGAATGCTGATATTTTTATCTTTTAAATATTCCTTTACCTCTTTTATGCTAATTTCATTAAAATGAAAGACTGAGGCTGCTAATAAAGCATCAGCTTTACCTTTAGCTACGCCATCATAAAAATGATCTAGAGTTCCAACTCCCCCGCTAGCTATAACTGGTATCTTTATAAATTCTGATACTTTACGCAGAAGTTCATTATCAAAGCCAGATTTTGTGCCATCCTTGTCCATTGATGTTAAAAGAATTTCTCCAGCTCCTAGTTCTTGAGCTCTTTCTATCCAACTTAAAGCAAGTAAATCAGTTTTCTTTGTCCCACCATGAGAATAAACAAACCAATCATCATTGTGTTTTTTTGCATCAACAGCTACAACAATGCATTGGTTTCCAAAATATTCAGAAGCTTCTTTAATGATATTGGGATTTTTAATTGCTGCAGAATTAATGGAAACTTTGTCGGCGCCAGCTTTAAGTAAGGCTTGTATATTTTCTATTGATGAAATTCCACCACCAACTGTAAGGGGAATAAAAACTTCGTTTGCAGTTTTTTTAACTACATTGATCATAGTATCTCTATTTTCTAATGATGCGCTAATATCCAAAAAACATATTTCATCAGCCCCATTATCAGAATAGTGTTTTGCTTGTTCAACAGGATCTCCTGCATCAATTAAATTTAAAAAATTGATACCTTTTACAACCCTTCCATCTTTAACATCCAAACATGGTATGATTCTTATTTTTACCATTTTAGTTTAAAATTTTTTGCGCTTCTACTAGATCTATCTTTCCTTCATAGAAAGATTTACCTGAAATTATTCCTTCAATGTTTTTTGTTTTTAGCTTTTTTAAATTTATTAGATCAGAGTAATCTGTTAGGCCACCAGCGATTATAATTTTTTTATTAAATTTTTTAATTAAGTTTATTTTTTTTATAAAATTACTAACAAAGTCTAAATTTAAACCTTTTAGCATTCCATCATTTTGAATATCTGTAATTACATATCCTTTAATTTTTGAGTTAGTATAAGTATCAAGAATGTCTTGTGTTTTTTTTCCTGAATTTTTATCCCACCCTTTTATCATTATGTTATCTTCAAGAATATCTAACGATATATATACTTTATCCACATAAATATTTGATAAATTTATAACTTCATTTGGTTTTTCAACAGACATTGACCCAATAATCAAATTATTTATCCCAACTTCAAAGTATTTTTTGGCTAAATCTGAGCTTCGAATTCCGCCCCCTAATTGTATGGGTATTGAGATTGATTTTCTAATTTTCTTTATTGTTTCAAAATTAACATTTGATCTGCCAAAAGCAGCGTCTAGATCAACCAAGTGAAGTTTTTTACAACCAATTTGTTCAAAGTAGATGGCTTGTTTTTCCGGGTCTTCATTGTAAACAACACTGGTGTTATCTTTACCTTTAGAAAGTCTGACACATTTATTATCTTTTAAATCAATTGCTGGTATAATTTGCACTACAGATTTTTATAGTAATAGTAACCCTTAATAAAACTTCCGTTAATGTAAGCATAGTATGGGTTTTCACCCCACTTTATATAATTTTTACCTGTAAATAGTTTTATTGCTGCATCTTGTGTTTCTCTTACAGCTAACTGTAATGATTTAATATTATCTTCTTTGGCAATTTGTTCAGTGTGATCAATCATTGTTTTAGCCAATCCATAACCCCTTGCCCATGGAGCAACAAACTGTCTTCTTATGCGTGCGATATTTTTCCTAGACTCAATATTAGGTGCTTCATATGCAAGTTGAAGGGTTCCAGCTATAACATCGTTTAATCTACCAACAATAAGTTTAATATATTTATCATTAGTTCTTTTAGTCCAGTAATCTATTAAAATATCTCTTGTGGGAACTCTTAGCCAACCAAACCCGCCTCCAGCTTTTATTGCTTGTTCTGTAATATTACAAAGATCTGCTAAATCTACATCCGTAAGTGTTTCAATGCTGTCGACTGAAATGTTAATTTTTTCTTTTAGTTGTGTAGACATGTTCATACTCTAATAAATTCTTTTAGTAAGTTTAATCCTTGGGAGGAACTTTTTTCAGGATGAAACTGAACGCCATATATATTTTCTTTACCAACTATTGAAGCAAAATTTGTTCCGTACTTAGTTTCTGCCAAAATATTGTCTTTATCTGCACATTCGAAATAATAAGAGTGAACGAAGTAATAGTCATTTTTAGTTGAGATTAAGTTATTATATTTTGAATTTGTTGGTATGACCAAGTTCCACCCCATATGAGGAAGTTTTAAATTATCTCCTGGCAATAATTTAATTTGACCGTCTATCCAACCTAGGCCTTCATGCTCTCCATTTTCTTCACTTATATTAGCTAACATTTGCATACCAACACAAATACCTAAAAATGGTTTCTTTTTTATTAATGCAAATTCACGAAGCTCATCTATCAAGCCATCAGTTTTTTTTAAACCATTCATGCATGTAGAAAAGGCTCCTTGGCCAGGCAGAACAACATGGGTTGAATCTTTTACATCGTTTAGTTTTTTTGAAATTAAAACATCAATCTCAATGTTGTTGTCTTTTGCTATCTTAACAAAAGATTTTTGAGCAGACAAAACATTGCCTGAGCCGTAATCGACAATAGTGATCCTTTTCATTAAAAATTAAAGAGTACCCTTTGATGATGGTATGGTATCTTTTCTTCTGTTATCTATTTCGACAGCAAATCTTAAACTTTTAGCAAAAGCCTTAAAGCATGATTCAATGATATGGTGATTGTTTTTTCCATATAGGTTTTCAATATGTAAATTACATTTAGATTCATTTGAAAAGGCTTTAAAAAATTCATGGAATAACTCTGTGTCCATTTCGCCAATTTTTTTTAAACCAAGATTAACTTTCCACACAAGCTCAGGCCTTCCACTTAAATCAATAACACATCTTGATAAGCATTCATCCATCGGAACATATGAAAAACCATATCTATTAATTCCTTTTTTATCATCTAGTGCTTTGTTTATAGCTAAAGCAATTGCGTAAGCAGTATCTTCAACTGAATGGTGAAGATCAACATTAGTGTCTCCTTCACATTTTAAAACTATATCTATCAAGCTGTGATGAGATAATAATTCCAGCATATGATCAAAAAAACCAATTTGTGTTGAAATTTTAGATTGTCCAGTACCATCTAAGTTAATTTCACAGCTTATCTTGGTTTCTTTAGTGATTCTCTCAACTTTACCTTTTCGCATTTTTGCCTAATATCAGTGAAATATGATTTATTCTAGGCAAATTACTTGATAAAAATAATTATATAGCCATCTTATCAATTAATGGAAAAAAACATTATTAAATCAACAACTATTGTAGGAATTAGAAAAGATAATCTTGTCGTTATTGCGGGTGATGGTCAAGCTAGTCTTGGAAATACCGTAATGAAATCCAATGTTAAAAAAATTAGAAGGCTTGGTGTTGATGAAACTGTTATATCAGGTTTTGCAGGATCTACTGCAGATGCATTCGCTTTATTTGAGAGATTAGAGGGAAAATTAGATCAATATAAGAACCAACTTAAAAGAGCTTGTGTAGAATTAGCTAAAGATTGGAGAACAGATAGATATCTAAGAAGATTAGAAGCAATGATGATCGTAGCTGATAAGGATGTAAGTCTGTTGTTATCAGGTACAGGTGATGTAATTGAATCTGATGATGGAATACTAGCAATAGGTTCTGGTGGTCCATATGCTAATAGTGCTGCTAAAGCATTAATGAAAAATACAAAAATGAATGCTAAAGAAATTGCTTTAGAGTCGCTCAATATAGCTGCAGATATTTGTATTTATACAAACCATAATATCATTTCAGAGACAATTGAGCTTTAAAAATGGAATCAAGTTTTAGCCCAAGAGAAATTGTTTCTGAATTAGATAAATTTATTATTGGTCAAAACAAAGCAAAAAAAGCTGTTGCTGTTGCTCTAAGAAATAGATGGAGAAGAAAACAACTTGATGATTCTTTAAAAGAAGAAATTGTACCAAAAAATATTTTAATGGTTGGTCCGACAGGTTGTGGAAAAACAGAAATATCAAGAAGGCTCGCTAAGTTAGCAAATGCACCGTTTGTTAAAGTTGAGGCTACCAAATTTACAGAGGTTGGTTATGTTGGAAGAGATGTTGAACAAATAATAAGAGATCTGGTTGAAATAAGTATTACAAAAACAAAAATTCAAATGGGTCAGGAGGTGAAAGCAAAAGCAGAAAAAAATGCAGAAGAAAGAATTTTAGATGTTTTGGTTTCTAAAAGCTCAACCCCAGCTACTCGAGATAACTTTAGGAAAAAACTAAGATCAGGTGAGCTAAATGATAATGAGGTTGAAATTCCAGTTTCAGCTAATGCAAATTTAAGCTTACCAACTATGGATATACCTGGAATGCCTGGTTCTCAAATGGGTATGATTAATTTAGGAGATGTGTTTGGAAAAGGTTTTGGTAATCAAAAGAAAATGAAAAAAATGAGCGTTAAAGACTCTCATGCTTATTTATTAAGTGAAGAAACTGACAAACTACTAGACAAAGACAAAATTAACTCAAGAGCATTAGATGATGTTGAACAAAATGGAATCGTTTTTATAGATGAAATAGACAAAATAACCTCTAGGGCTGATAGAAGTGGCGCAGATGTTTCAAGAGAGGGTGTTCAAAGAGATTTATTACCGCTTATTGAAGGAACTGCAGTTACTACAAAATACGGTGTTGTAAAGACAGATTATATTTTGTTTATTGCATCGGGCGCATTTCATTTATCAAAACCTTCAGACATGCTACCTGAACTTCAAGGTAGATTGCCAATTAGAGTCGAGCTTGATAGTCTTAGTAAAAAAGATTTTAAACTTATTCTTACTGAAACACAAAACAGCTTGATTAAGCAGTATCAGGGGCTTCTTGGAACAGAGAAGGTTGATTTGAAATTTGAAGAAGATGGAATTGATACCATCGCCTCTTTATCTACAGAGATAAACCAGAATGTAGAAAATATAGGCGCCAGAAGGCTCCATACTGTAATGGAAAAGCTACTTGAAGAGGTTAGTTATATAGCCTCAGATATAGGCCCTACAGAAATAATAATTAATAAAGAATACGTTGAAAATAGCTTAGGGGAACTTATTAAAAGTCAGGACTTGTCAAAGTTTATATTGTAAAGCTCATTAAATTTTTTAATAGTTGTAGAATGAGCATTTTTAAAAGCATCAAGTTTGAATTACTTATTTTAGTATTAATTACATTAAGTATTTTTGTTTCTTTTAATTTAGATCTTTTTTTTTATAGTTATTTCTCAAACCTAAGTGATTGGGCAAATGGGGTTTTTCTAAAAGAATTTTTTTCAGAAATAACAAAACTTGGAAGTTCGTCTTGGTATTTTTCTATTACAATAATAGGTTTTGCTATTTTTTATATAAACAACAAACTTCAAATCATAAAAACTAAATCAGCAATAAACCTTTCTAATATTTTTATTTCTTCTTTTATTTATATTTTGACAGTTGGGATAATTACCCAAATTATAAAACATGTTATGGGAAGGCCCAGACCAAATCATACTGATTTCGAAGATGTTTTTAGTTTTAAATATTTTACCATGGAATCAAATTTTCATTCTTTCCCCTCTGGGCACTCTTCTACGATATTTATCGTTTGCTTTATTTTGGTTTCTGTTCTTCCAAAATTAAAATATTTTTTTTATTTTTTAGCTTCAATTGTTGCTTTTAGTCGGGTTATTGTAAGCGCACATTTTTTTACAGATATTGTTGCTGGAGCAATTTTAGCTTTGATATTATTTAAGATTTTAAATAAATTAATTGAAAACAAATATAATAATTACAAATTATCAAATTTAATTCCTGAAAAAAATTCTGAGATTTTTTATTTCACTCTAATTTTGTTCTTTTGTTGTGCGTTTGTTACTGCCGGTCCATCCTTAGATTTATATGTGTCATCTTTGTTTTATAAGGGCGCATCACAATTTGAACTACAAAGTTTTGATTTAACTTCAATATTGTTTCGAGATATTTTATTGCCACTAATACTTATTTATATTTTAGTTTTACCAATAGTTGGGCGTTTCTTTAAAATTGATAAAATTTTTTCTAATTATAAATTTTCTATTAAGGAAATAGCTTTGTTATGGGTTTCGCAAATTATTAGTGTTTTAATATTTGTAAATCTTATACTAAAAAATTTTTGGGGTAGGGCAAGACCAAACGATGTAGTGGAGTTGGATGGCAAAGAATCTTTTTCTCCTTGGTTTGAAATAACCAATGCCTGTGAAACAAATTGCTCCTTTGTTTCAGGTGATGCCTCTGTTGGGTTTTCAATTATAGTTTTATATTTAATTACAAAAAAAATAATTTTTCTCTATGCGAGTTTTATTGCCGGTTTAGCGCTTGGTTTGATTAGAATAATGGCTGGTGGTCATTTTTTAAGTGACATTTTTTTTGCTGGCTTTTTTATTGTAATTTTAAATATAATTTTATTTGAATTGTATAAAAAATATTATGCTAAATAAAATTCTATTGCCATCATTTATTGTTTTGCTTTTATTAAAAATAGGCGCCTTAAATTTTACTTCTTTTAATTTGTTTGGTGATGAAGCACAGTATTGGTTATGGTCAAAAAATATTGACTCTGGTTATTTTTCGAAACCACCATTTTTGTCCTGGATAATAAGGGTTTATACGGAAATATTAGGTAGTAGTTTTGTTTCATTAAAACTTCTTCCATCCTTTGTGTATTTATTGATTGCATGGAGTATTTATAATCTTTTATTTAACGCAGGACTAAATAAAAAAGATTCATTTGCGGGTTGTTTAGTTTTTCTATTTATACCTGCTGTTTCTTTTTCTTCTTTTATAATTAGTACTGATCTTTTTTTATTATTATTTTGGACACTTTCACTTAATGAATTAATTAAGATCAAAAGTGAACAAGCTTTAAAAAATTTTATATTATTAGGTATTTTTCTGGGGTTAGCTTTTTTATCAAAATATGCAGCTATATATTTTGTAATATGTTTATTTGTTCTAATTTTATTTGATAAAAGGTTTAGAAAAATTTTTTTGGATAATTTATTAGGTTTTTGTCTTACTTTTTTATGTGTATTTGTAATTATCGTACCAAATATTATTTGGAACTTTAATAACGACTGGATAACACTTCAGCATACTTCGGATAATGCAAATTTTGGAAATATTGAAATAGATCTGATTAGAGGTTTAGAATTTTTGTTAATTCAGGTTTTAATGTTGGGCCCATTTATGGTTTTGGGTGGGTTATTTGGATTTAACAAATGGAATTATATTCAAAAAATTTTTTTAATATTTTCAATACCTATAATTCTAATTGTTTTGATAGAGGCCATTATTGTCAGAGCTAATGCAAATTGGGCTGCTCCAGCTTTAATTTCTTTGTTTGCTCTTTTATATATTAGAATTAATAATTCTTTTTTAAAGATGGCTAATTACATATTTAATTTTACTGTCTGTTTTGTTCTTTTTGTTATGATTGGAACAAGTTATTCCTCTAAAATTTTTGACCGAATAAGCGGTATAAATGATTATGCGCTAAAAATTTACAGTAATTCTTCTAATGGTGTCGTAAAAAATATAGTAGTTTCCGATCGACTTTTATTTTCAAGCCTTAATTTTGAATTAAGAGATAAGGATATTAATTTCTATATGCCACATAAAGAAGGAGATAAAATAACAAACCACTTTAAAATAGTGTCTCCTCTTAATAAAAATATGAATGAAAACTTTACTTTAATTGGGAGCCCCTCAGATATAAATTATTTAGATAATGAATACAAGGTGTTAAAAATAAACTCACCTGATCAGAAATTTACAAAAAGAAAACTTGATGTTTACGAGGTTGTCTTTGAATAAGTTTCTAGTTTTTTTTATTATATTTGTAATTAATACATCGCATGCAAATAATTTTAGTGCAGAATATAAGGTCAGCACAACAGGAATTAAAATTGGTAATTTTAGTTGGTCATTAAATATTAGTGATAATATCTATCAAACAGAAATTAATTTAAAAAATTCTGGCTTTTTTTCACCCTTATATAAATTTGAAGGAAGCTATCTTTCAATTGGGGTTATTGAAAACAACATATTTAAAACCCAGAATTATAAACAGTTTTGGAAAACTAATAAGAAAACAAAAATAGTTAAAATGTCTTTTGATGATTATTTAATTGAATTAAAACAAGAGCCTATAGAAAAAGAAATAGCTAGGGTGGACCTAGAAGATTTATATTTATATTTTGACCCAATTACCTCTTTTATAAATATTTTAAATGGAAAAAATGAGGCAAAAACAATTGATGGGAGAAGAATTTACACACTTAAACAAAACGAAAGTGAAGATGGAAATATAATTTTAGAAATTGAAGACTATGTAAATATTTGGGCTGACCATAATAAAAATGATTTAAAAAAAATTGAATTTTTAGTTAAAGATGATTTGCTTCCATATGAAATTCTTATTCATTTCAAAAAAAGGGTATTTAGGTTAGAAAGAATTTAAAACTTTTTTTTTCTTAAATAGACAAAAAGAGCTCCATCACCGCCATGTTCAAAGCCCGCATCTTGATATGTTAAGATATATTTTTTAAGATCGTCATCGTTTATCCAGTTTATTATTGAGTTTTTAATCTTTCCGTAGAAAAGTTTGGGGTTTTCATCTTGCTCATTTTCAATTTTTTTATGAACTCCTTTTCCAGTAATTATAAGCAAGCATCTTTTATTCTTGTTATAATTTTTTTTCACCTCACTTATAAATTTTTCATGTGCTTCGACTAAACCATACCCATGAAGATCAATTCTTCTATCTATATTAATTTTTCCCCGCTTAAGTTCCTTGTTAACCTGACTAAATGATAATTTAAATTCTGAGCCACTAACTTTGTGTTCAGTTATTGTTTGCTTATTGGTGTTTTTAGTATTAGTTTTTTTATCTAATTTTACATTTTTTTTATTAGTAGTTTTCGTTTTAACTATTGAGGTATTTTTTTTAAAAGGTTTTACCCCCTTCATGTTTTTTAAAAAAAAATCTTCTTCCATTATTTTTTTGTATAGTTTTTAATTAAACTCTTTACTCTTTCAGGTGTTTGTAAATACCACAAGCTGTCTAACATCTCTAGTGAAGCCATGAATTTTTGTTTTTTATTTAGAAAATAAAGCATTTTCTTAAATTTAGAGACGCCTTTTGCTCCAAGCTGAAAAATCATTTCTATTAATAATTCCTTCTCCAAACTTGTATGATTTTTTTTAAAAAATTTTTTTTTGTATTGTTCGTGAGCTTTTTTAAAGTCTATCTCAAACAGTTCTTCAAAATATTTTTTTTTAAATTTTTTAATGTAATATTTATTTTCTTTTTCTGTAATAAGATGACCATAGCCAATAGTATAAAACCCTAATTGATCTTGATAAGGCTTATCAGAATAGCCTTCGTTTTTTTTAATCCGGTCTTTGAGTTCTTTAAAGGACAAATATTAAGTCTGAGTTAATATCCATATGGGGGTAGAGGAGTTTACTGGTTTTTCAAAAGTCCAAGTGTCTTTATTTTTAACAATAGAGCCCTCATCATTATTTAACATCTGTTCACTAATAAAATTGACCGATATTGATATTGTGTCATTTTCTACTTTCGCATCTGCGATGCCCTCTACAATGAGTGAATAAAATTGTGATTCTGGATTGTTTGTTTTTTCATCGATTGCTTTTTCAAAAGCAGAATAAACATCTTTAGACACAAGATTTTTCAGTGTTTTTTTATCTCCATTATTGAAAGATGAAATTATAATTTCAAAAGCTTTCTTGGCGCCATCAAGAAACTCTCTGTGATTAAAATTATTTACTTTTTTATATACAGCTTCAAGCTTTATCTCATTATCCATTAGTGATGGTATTTTTTGAACATCTTCTTGTTTTTTAGTTTGTTGAGGTTTTGGATCTGAAATATTTTTTTGAAACCCTGTTCTTTTTCCTAGAACACTCCTCAATCTATAAATAATAAAACCAGCAATAGCTGCAAAAATTAGAATATCAAAAAATTGAAGGTCGCCGTAGATCATTTAATTTTAATATAATAACTTTTTTAAATATTAATAGTTAAATTTTTTCCAGAGGGGGTTTTTTAGTTTTTTTAACATTTCTTTATGGGCAAAATAATCTTCTTTATTAACTTCTATTATTTTGGTTTTTGTTTCGTTTTTGTTGTTAATTTGAGTGTTTTTTTCATCAATGTTTGAATTCAGCTCCATAGAAAATTGCTTGCCTCCTCTTAACTCTAAATAAACTGCGGCTAAAAGCTGGGAGTCAAGTAAGGCTCCGTGAAATGATCTGTCTGATAAATCAATGTTAAATCTTCTACATAAATAGTCGAGGTTAGCTATTCTTGTATTTAGAACTTCTCTTGCAAGAGAAACTGTATCAACTACAGGATTATCTAAATGAGGCAGCCCTAAGATTGACAACTCACTATTTATAAAACCCAAATCAAATGATGCATTGTGAATTATCAAAGTGTCGTTTTTCAAAAAATTTAAAAGCTCCTTATGGTTTTCTTCAAATGGTTTTTGTTGGTTAAGAAAATCATCTGAAAGGCCCACAATGTTTTTTGCCCCTTCGCTTATACTTCTGTCTGGTTTGCAATAAAATTGGAGTGTGTTTCCTGTAGGAACATAATTTTTGAGTTCCACACAACCAACTTCTATTATTCTGTCACCAGCCTTATAATCAAGGCCTGTGGTTTCTGTATCAATTACTATTTCTCTCATTATTTTAACTAAAGTTTACTTATTAGCTTATTAATCTTAATTTTATAATCCTTTAATGTCGAGTTGTTATAAATAACATAATCAGATTTCTTTTTTCTTATAACGTCTGATGTTTGAGATCGAGTTATATTCTTAAACTGGTTTTCACTCATGTTTCTCGTTTTTTTTAATCTTTTTAATCTTACTTGTTTGGAGGCTATTATCGATATTACTTTGTTGAACCGTTTCTCTAAATTGTTTTCAAACAATAATGGTATATCAATAAATATTAACTTTGTTTTTTTTTGTTTTTCTTGTTTTATAAAATCAGACCTCTTTTTTCTAACTATTTTAAATATGTATAACTCGAGCTTTTTTCTTATCTGTTTATTTTTAAAAATAATCTTTGATATAATTTTTTTATCTATGTTTTTTTTTGAAATAGACTTAGACAAGCCTATGGTACGTAAATAAGTAACAAATTTTTTTTCAGGGTTTTTATATATTTTGGCCACCTGCTCATCAGAGCTGTGGATTTTAAAACCTTTTTCTTTTAATTTACTACAAAAAGTTGATTTACCCGATCCTATGCCGCCTGTTATTGCTATAGTTTTTGTCATTAAATTTTTTTATAAATAGCGTTAAGCATTTTTACATCTACAGATGGATTTTTACCAAACCACATTTTAAAACACGGTTTGGCCTGTTCGATCAACATTGATATTCCATAAATCTTTTTATTCTGCGGAAACTGTTTGAGAAATGAAGTATTTTTTGGTTTGTAAACAATGTCGCTTACAATTGTGGATTTGGTAATAAGTTTTAAGTGTTTTTTTAACATAGGGTTTATTGGTGTAGTATTAATTATTAAAAAAACTCCTTCAAGGTGTGTTTCAAGATCACTATATTTTTTTGTATATTCAGTGTTTTTTGAATACTTAATTTTTTTCTTAGATCTGTTGAAAATTAAAATATCCTTAAAACCCCTCTTCTTTAAAACATAATGAATAGCGTGTGATGCGCCTCCATAACCTAAAATAATAACTTTTCTTTTTTTAGTCTTTTTTATGCTTGGTAGGGTTTTGTAATACCCTGTCCAATCAGTATTCGTTCCGTTTATAGTTTTTTTGTTTGTTACACAATTTACTGCACCAATTTTTTTTGCATGAACATCTATTTTGCCAAGATGTCTTATAATTTTGTTTTTAAAAGGAATGGTAATATTTAGGCCAAGCGTATCTTTTTTTTCCAAAATATCTTTTATTTTATTATGAAAGTTTTTTTCAGTAAGCTCTAAATACCCGTATCTTGCTTTAATGTTATATTTTTTAAACCAATAATTAAATATTGTTGGTGAAAGGCTTTTAGATGCTTTGTTCCCAACTACATAAAGTTTTTTCATTTTTTTGAATATAAATAATCTAGTAAATTAAATAAAGGTAATCCCATAACATTAAAATAATCTCCTTTTATACTCTCAATAATATTTGGCCCTAAACTTTCTATTTGATAACACCCTACGGAGCTTAGTATTTGTTTACCTGTTTTTTTTAGATATGTATTTATTTCGCTGTTATTAAGTTTTCTTATTTTAACATGAGTTTTTTCATAATTGTCCCAAATCTTGGAGCCGTTCAAACAAATGGTTAGGCCTGATACTATTAGGTGTTCTTTTCCTGATAGAGACTTGATTTTTTTTTTGGCTTTCTCAATAGATTTTGCTTTATCTAAAATTTTTCCATTGTGATAAATGACGGTATCACAGCCTAAAACAATTTTGTTGGCATAAGTTTTTTGTCTACTTACACTTCTTGCTTTTTCATAGGAAAGTTTTTTTGCAAAAATCTCCGGCTTTGTTTTTCTATTGATGGTTTTTTTAATATCCTCTTCGTTGCAATTTGGTTTTTTTTGTGTGAAATTTAATCCTGCATTTTTTAATATTTTATATCTAGATTTGCTTGAACTAGCTAATATAAATTTTTGGTTCATAAGTATGTTAATAAAAATTATAGTTATAAACACTATTAAATATAATTTGAATTTAAGAAATACTTCTTTTGTTTTAAAAATGTGTTGTTAACAACTTAATAACTTGTCTGAATATTATAGGGAGGGTGTTAATATGTTTATTATACAAAATTAGTAACAAGTTATTAGAAATTTATTAAATTACAAATTATTTAAAAATAATAATTTTTTTCAATATTCTTTAAATTAACGTATTTCTTAGAATTGTTATTCATGTGTTGGTAAATAAAGAATGATACAATAATAAAGCAATAACTAAGCTTTTTAACGTCACAACTAACACTACAATTAATTTATAAATTATATATTTATTATTATTTTGACATTAACTTTAATTTTGATTATTAAAAATATTCATTTCTAAACTACTCCAACAACATTATGAATTTACAAGAATTAAAAGGAAAAGACCCCCAAGAACTTTTAAAACAAGCAGATAAACTTGGTATAGAAAACCCTTCATCTCTTAGGAAGCAAGACCTGATGTTTGCAATTTTAAAAACAATTGCTGAAGAAGGTGAAATTATTACTGGTTTAGGGGTTATTGAAATTATGCAAGATGGTTTTGGTTTTTTAAGGTCTTCAGAGTCAAATTATCTCCCGGGTCCAGATGATATCTATATTTCTCCATCACAAATTAAAAAATTTAGCTTAAGAACGGGTGATAGTGTTGAAGGTGAAATTAGATCTCCAAAGCAAGGAGAAAGATATTTTGCTATAACTAAAATTAACAAAATAAACGGTCAAGAAACTGATTTGGTTAAGAACAGGGTTAACTTTGAAGATTTAACACCGTTGTATCCTGAAGCAAGGTTCAAACTTGAGCAAGAAAAACCAATGCCAGATAATACAGAAAGAATAATTGATATTATTGCTCCTCTTGGGAAAGGACAAAGACAATTAATTGTTGCACAACCTTTCACTGGTAAAACAATAATTATGCAAAAAATTGCCAATGCTATAACTTCTAATAGCCCAGACGCTAAATTGATTGTTCTGTTAATTGATGAAAGACCAGAAGAAGTTACAGACATGCAAAGATCAGTTAAGGGTGAGGTAATTAGTTCAACATTTGATGAACCCGCTTCACGCCACGTTCAGGTAGCTGAAATGGTAATTGAAAAGGCTAAAAGACTCGTTGAATATAAACATGATGTTGTAATCCTTCTTGATTCAATCACCAGACTTGGAAGAGCTTACAATACTGTTGTACCCTCTAGTGGAAAGGTATTAACAGGAGGTGTTGATGCCAATGCCTTACAAAGACCAAAAAGATTTTTCGGAGCTGCAAGAAACGTTGAAAAAGGCGGATCTCTTACAATTATTGCCACTGCTTTAATAGATACAGGAAGTAGAATGGATGAAGTTATATTTGAAGAATTTAAAGGTACCGGTAATAGTGAAATGGTTCTAGATAGAAAACTAAGTCAAAAAAGAACCTATCCAGCTTTTGATATTGGTAAGTCAGGAACAAGAAAAGAAGAGTTATTACTTGATAAAGACGAGCTTGGAAAAATCTTTATTTTAAGAAAAATATTAGCCCCAATGGGAAGCACAGAAGCCATGGAGTTCTTGTTGGATAAAATGAAAAATACAAAAACTAACAGCGAGTTCTTCCAAAGCATGGGAACTAAATAAATATAATTTTTTCTTTTTTTTTAATTTTTTTTTAATAATAGAGAGATGTGTTTTCCAAAAAAAATTTTGTTTTTTTATTAATACTCCTATTTCCAATAAACTTATTTGCCAATCAGTTTGAAAAAAACATAGAAAAACTCGGACTTACACTTTCTGGTCATTATATTGACGACACAATGAAAAATGAAAATGGCAAATATGTTTTACCAAGTAGAGATTGGATGAAAAAAAACGTAAATAATGATAGGGCAATTTTTTTTAGAGAAGGCGCTTTTTTTGGTGATTTTGATGGAAACGGTAGGTTAGATTATATCACTTGGGGAACTGGAAAGCCCTGTCAAGAAGGTCAAAAATCCAAAGAAGGAAGGGTAGGATGTGGAACAATTAATACAAACTTACTACCCTACCAAATATACTCCGTAGATGAATTTCTTAACTTTACAAAACTAAACAACACAGACGTTTTCGAGTGGGGCATATCAAATGACAATGGATATCCTAATGGAACATCACGTATAATAATACAAGATTTTAATGACGACGGTATCGACGATTTTTTCATTGCAAATGCAGCTGTAGAACTCAATAATGGTAAATTTAACTATAAGGGAGTTAATCCGGTTTTGGTTTCGATCGGACCTTTTAGGTGGGTCGCCTCAAGACATACTGGACATCTAGTCGATAAAAAAACTTCTACATTTCAAGGTTTTTCACACGGATCAGATGCAGGAGATATTGATAATGACGGGGACATTGATGTGATAACTACAGATTTCACAGGCGTAATTTGTCATTACAACGATGGTAAAGGTAATTTTAAATCAAAAAAATGCATTACAAGAAAAAAAGGCGCTTTTTTTGTTGCGTCCCTTGCCGACTTTAACAATGATGGAATACTGGACATTGTTGCTGGCAACGCCCATTTTAATGCAGAATATAGAAAACAATCACCCCAAGGAAATGTTGTTAAAGAAACCAAGAATTCACACTTCATTGCTTTATATTATGGAAACACAAAGGGTAAATTTAAACAAGCTCACATACTTGAGCCAGCAAGAGTAGGAAATTTTATCTTCTCTGAGGTTCCAGAAATGACAGCTTTTGATTTTGATAATGATGGAGATTTAGATTTAGTAAGCTCCACTGTTGGTATGTATTATTCAGGATCTGCTTGGGTCGTCTATGAAAATATAAATGGCAAGTTAAAAATAGCCGACACAAATATTATAATTCAACCTTTAGATGAGTGGCAAGATGCAAAAGTATGGGGCTCAATGGTTCAGTCTGAAAGCAATCCATGGAATACCTATTGTTCAAAAAGCATATTAATTGACGTTAATAACGACGGTCTTATGGATCTCCTTTGTGACAACGCTGTTCAACACCACAGGATGACAAACCACTTATTAATAAACAAAGGTAACATGCAGTTTGATTTTGCAACACCTGAACAAGTTTCAAATCTAGTTGAGTGGTTAGAATAAACCACGCTTACTAAATTTAATTTTTAATGTCTTTCTTATTTACTTAATCCTATCTTGGGTTTAATTCCCAAAAAATGAAAGTTTCAAAGGATACGATTTTTGCCCTTGCTACACAAAGAGGTAAATCAGGTATAGCTGTTTTTAGGGTTTCGGGAAAAGGCGCTCACATAATAATTAAATCAATATCTTCTAAAAAAAAATTTAAAACAAACTTTGCTACATTAAACAACTTATTAGATGGTAAGAGCGTTATAGATCAGACGCTAACAACTTTTTTTAAATCACCAAAAAGCTATACAGGGGAGGATATGGTGGAAATATCTTGTCATGGAAGTATTTCTGTAATTAACAAAATAACTAAAACCCTATTAAAAAAACAGATCAGACTTGCTGAGCCTGGAGAGTTTACCAAAAGAGCTTTAATGAATGATAAGCTTAGTGTTTTAGAAGCTGAAACAATTAATGATTTAGTTAATGCAGAAACTGAAAACCAAAGAAAGATAGCTATTGGTAATCTGAGTGGAAACTTAGATAAATTTATAAATGAAATATCAAATAAACAAAAAAAACTTCTAGCGGATATAGAGGCCATAATTGATTTTGCTGATGAAGACCTTCCTAAAGAAATATATAAGAACATAAGAGAACAAAATAAGAACATATATAAACAAATTGAAAAAATTATCGAAAGATCAACTTTATCTAAACAAATCCATGTTGGTTTTACAATAACTATTATTGGAAAGCCAAATACAGGAAAATCTTCCTTTATTAATTATATTAATAACAAGGAGGTTTCTATAGTTACTAATATACCAGGAACTACAACAGATTTAGTAAGCTCCACACTAGATATACAAGGAGATAAATACACATTTATCGATACAGCTGGAATAAGAAAATATCATAATTTAATTGAAAAAATAGGTATTGAAAGATCCTTAGAGAGCGCTGAAAAGTCTGATTTAAATATAGTTTTTCTTAAAAACAATGAAAAGAAAAACTACAGTAAAATCAAATCAAAAATATTTGTTAAATCAAAATATGATACTAATAAAAAGAAAATTAGTGGAGTACATAGCATTTCAACAATATCTGGGTATGGAATTAAGCCTCTTATTAAAACCATATCTTCAAAATTAAAGAAAAAACCAATTTCTGGACCAGTCTTTTCACGTGAAAGACATATGGAAAACCTAAATAAATCCCTTTTATTACTTAAAAGTCTAGATTTAAAAGAAATAGATATTGCTGCTGAAAATGTTAGAAGGTCAATTATGTATATTGATGGAATTAATCAAAAGTTTGATATTGAGAAAATTTTGGATATAATATTTAGTGATTTTTGTATAGGCAAGTAATTTCACGTGAAAAGAGACATGGACAATAAATTTGATGTAATTGTAATCGGTGGAGGGCATGCGGGCGTAGAAGCAGCATGCTCATCTGCTAGAACTGGATCAAAAACAGCATTAATTACTCATAAAATCGACAAAATAGGAGAAATGTCATGCAATCCTGCAATTGGAGGTCTTGGAAAAGGACATCTTGTTAAAGAAATAGATGCTTTAGATGGAATTATGGCTAAAGCTACTGACAGATCCTGTATACAATTTAGAATGCTAAACTCCAGTAGAGGTGCCGCCGTAAGGGGGCCAAGGGCACAAACAGACCGTATTTTATATAAAAATGCTATAAATGAGCTCGTATCTGAACAAAAAAATCTTCAAATTATTGAGGGCTCAGTAGAAGATTTAATTGTTTTAAATAATCAGGTAAATGGGGTTGTTTTAGGTGACAACAAAAAGATATCATCCAAATCTGTAGTTTTAACCACAGGTACCTTCCTACAAGGCCTGATAAGAATAGGCTCTGAGAGGCAAGAAGCCGGAAGAGTTGGTGATAAGCCCTCAATAAAACTTGCAAAAAGACTTAAGGAGCTAAAGTTTTCAATAGGCAGACTGAAGACAGGAACACCCCCAAGATTACTTAAAAAAACCATAAAATTCAATGACTTAAATGAACAACACCCAGATAAAAAGCCTATTCCATTTTCTTTTATCAACAGAGATATCCACATTCCCCAAATATCTTGTTTTATTACCCATACTAACAAAAAAACTCATGAAATAATTGCGCAGAACCTCAGCTTGTCACCAATGTATTCTGGAGAAATAAAATCAATGGGAGCTAGGTATTGCCCATCTATTGAAGATAAGATTCATAAATTTAAAAACAAATCATCACACCAGATATTTCTTGAGCCAGAAGGATTAAATAGTGATTTAATATATCCAAATGGAATATCTTCTTCACTTCCAACTGAAATTCAAGAACAATTTGTTAAAACGATTAAAGGTTTAGAGAATGTTACAATTACACAACCTGCTTATGCCATTGAATATGATTTTGTTGACCCACAAGAACTAACACACACACTTGAAACAAAAAAAATAAAAAATTTATTTTTCGCAGGACAGATAAATGGAACAACTGGATACGAAGAAGCAGCTGCGCAAGGTATAATGGCCGGGATAAATGCATCACTTAAAACAACATCTAATAAAGAATTTATAATACCCAGGTCCTCCGGATATGTAGGTGTTTTGATAGATGATTTGGTTACTAAAGGAACTAAAGAGCCATATAGAATGTTTACCTCAAGGTCTGAATATAGACTTTTACTTCGAGCTGATAATGCAGATTTAAGACTTACACCTCTTGGAATTGATATTGGGTGTGTTGATATAGATAGGCAAAGAGAGTTCGAAAAGAAATCCAAAAGAATAAAAGAAGGCTTTAAGTTTGTTAAAAATTACAAATTCTCACCAAATGCACTTCTGAAAAAGGGGATAAAAATAAACAAAGATGGAAAGAAAAGAAATATCATAGATCTTTTGTCGTTTTCTAATATTACAACAACTAAACTAAAAAAAATACTTCCTGAATTAAGTGATTTAGAAGACGATGTAATAGAACAAATAGAAATTGAAGCTAAGTACGCAGGCTATCTTGATAGACAAAGAATGGATATACAAGATTTTGAAAAAGAAGAAAGTTTAGCAATTCCAAAATCAACGAATTATAAACTAGTTGGCAGCTTATCTAATGAGATAGTAGAAAAATTAACTAAAATTAAACCACCAACTCTTGGGGCAGCCTCAAGAATATCAGGCGTAACACCAGCAGCCACCATAGCACTTCTTAGGTATATAAAAAAAAATAAAAATAAAAAAGCAGCATAATTTGGATAAAAGCGCTGTAATAAAAAAATATAATCTTAGCAGAAAGCAAGTTGATTTAATTGATAGCTACATAGTAAAGTTAACAAAAAGCAACCAAATACATAATTTGGTAGGGCCATCTACCATTGATGTTGCCTGGGACAGACATATTAATGATTCATTACAATTGTCTGGGTTTATTGAGAAAAAAAGTGCATCAATAATAGACCTTGGTACTGGTGCGGGGCTACCAGGGGTGATCTTACATATTTTTGGGTATTTAAATATATTATTGATTGACTCAAAGATGAAAAAAATAAACTTTATTAAAGAATTTGCACACGAGCAGAAATTAGAAATAAAAACTATTTGTACAAGAGTTGAAAAAATCAAAAATCAAAAATTTGACTTTATTATCTGCCGAGCATTTGCTCCATTAGTAAAATTATTAGATTATTCACGGTTTTTTACAATAAAAAATACATCACTACTTTTTCTAAAAGGAAGAAGTGTTAAGAAAGAAATACAAGATGCAAAAAAATCCTATAGCTTTGAATACGATCTTTATCCAAGTCAAAGTGAGGGCGATGGGTATGTGTTAAAAATAAACAAATATAAAAAACTGTGAAAAAAATTATTTCTATTTCTAATCAAAAGGGCGGTGTTGGCAAAACCACAACTACAATAAACTTAGCCACTTCATTAGCGGCAGTGAAAAAAAATGTTTTAATTGTTGATGCTGACCCACAAGGCAATGCTAGTACAGGGCTTGGGCTTGCCTACAATGATAGAAAGCCGTCTATTTATGAAATGATTCATGAAAAGAGACTTCTTAAAGAAGGAATAAAAGAAACATTAATTCCTGGTCTAAAAATAATTGGAGCAAATACAGACTTAGCTGCCGCTGAGGTAGAGTTGACAAATTTTGAAAACAGAGAGTTTGTATTTAAATCAATCTTTGCTGATATTGATAATTTCGATTTTATTTTTGTAGACTGTCCACCAGCGCTTGGCTTGTTAACCATCAACTCATTAGTAGCATCAAATACAACACTAATTCCTCTTCAGTCAGAGTTTTTTGCTCTAGAGGGTCTTTCAGCGCTAATGCAAACTATCAAATTAATCAAACAAAACTTCAACAGCGATCTTAAAATCGAAGGAATATTATTAACAATGCTGGACAAAAGAAACTCATTAAGCTCTTTAGTTGAGAAAGATGTAAGACAACATTTTGGCGATCAAGTTTATAAAACAACTATTCCAAGAAATGTTAAAATTTCTGAAGCTCCAAGTCACGGTAAACCAGCGCTGGTATACGATACACAAGCTGCAGGCTCCATAGCTTATATTGAGCTTGCAAAAGAAGTAATTTTAAACCAAAATAAAAACCATGAATAAAGAAAACAAACTAGGCATGGGCCTGGGAGCTCTTCTGTCAACTACTAACAACAAAAACGAAACTAATAATAACGTGCAAAAAATTAATATTTCTCAAATCGTACCCAACCCCTTACAGCCAAGAAAAAACTTCAAAAACGAGGAGCTTAAACAACTTTCATCTTCAATTAAAAATCAAGGATTAATTCAACCTATTATTGTCAAACCAACTGATGATAATCAATTTCAAATTATTGCAGGAGAAAGAAGGTGGAGAGCATGCCAACTAAATGGAATGCACGAGGTAGACTGTGTTATCAAAGATCTTGATGAAACCAGTGTTTTAGAAGCGGCTTTAATTGAAAATATTCAAAGAGAAGACCTAAACGTTATTGAAGAGGCAAATGCTTACAAAGGGCTGATTAATATTAAAAATATCAACAACGACAGTCTTGCAAAATTAATTGGAAAAAGCCCAAGTCATGTTTCAAATATTTTACGCCTTTTAGAGTTAGATAAAAAAATTCAAGAAATGGTGATAAGCGGAGACCTATCCATGGGACATGCACGAGCGCTTATAGGTGTTCCAGATGCAATTAATAAAGCAAATGAAATTGTTGAAAAAAAACTCAGTGTAAGACAAACTGAAAAAATAACATCAGAGTTTAAGAACAACAAAAAAAACAAAACAGAAAAAGACCCAAATATAACAGACTTAGAAAAGGAACTATCAGATAAAATAGGTTTACGTACATCAATACAATTTAATGATAACGGCTCATCTGGTTCATTAACCTTGTACTATTCTGACTTGAATCAACTTGATGATTTAATGAAAAGACTTAAGAAATAGTAATTTTTTTAATATTTAAAAGAAATCGGAGGCCAAAAACTAAAGATAAGTTGCTATCTTTTCGTAAAACTTTTTCAGTTGAAGAGAGCAATCTAATTAATAATTTTTTCTTTTTTAAATTATATTTTCTAAAAATTTCTATTAGCTTATGTTTTTCTTTAAATAAATATACGGGAATTTTTTTTTGATATTCATCTTCACTTTTTGATTCTATTATTAATTGACAGAAAAATTTGATGTAAAAATAAAACTCATTTACATCTGTGTTGGTTATAATTTTGTTTCTATAAAGATCAACTATTTCTTTATTTCTTTTAAACATATCAAAAAAAATTTTTTCTTTTCCAGAATCGCTAATTGTTAATAATTTTTTAACATTGTTGAGTGTTAAGTCTTTTTCGTCAAGCTCTATAATTTGATTCAAACTATTTTCAAAAAAACCATACTTGTTATCTAATTTATCAATTAATAACCAATAGACTTCTTGTGAAACATTTAAACTGTTGTTGCTTAAAAATTTTTTTAAAATTTTTATCTTTGATTCTCTTTCTAACTCATAACAATCTATTAGACAGCTATCCTTATCTTTATTAATTAAGCTTTTAATTTTTTTAATTTTCTGTGAATTTTCATCAACAAAAACAAAAACACCGTGTGAGCTTTTAATATTTTCAAGGTTTTTTTCATCAATTCCTTTGCACATATTTACTAAATATATTTTATGATCATCAAATAGACTGGCCTCTTCAACAAAGTCTTTAATAGTATCAATATTTGTAATCTTAGCATTTGTATTTTTCTGGTATTTTCCAATAATTATAGCTTTTATTTTTTGCATCAGTGTTTTTTCATTACCACTTATGAAGTATATCTTTTTATCTATTCTAAAATTTTCATTTAATAAAATGCTAATAGATTCAATTTTCATAACATGTGTCTATATTTACATTAGACAAAATAGAAACAAATTGATTTAAGTTATTACCTATTGCTAACTCATACTTTTTTTCTAATGATGTGTCTGTTCCATAATTGTAACCTGAAGATTTTGGTATAATTGAAAAGTAAGAAACTATTTCTTTTTCATAAGTTATACAATTTTTTTTAATTGATGTTAAGGTATAATAAAACCTTAACTCATATCTAAGGTTTGATGTCGCTTGATTTGTTTCCACAGACCTTTTGGTCTTTTTCTCATTAATATTAATTTTAAGGATGTAAGAGTGCTCGTTGTTTTTACCAAAAAACATTGGTAGAAATGAGTTCATAAAATTTAAATCTGTACCAGATGTAATAACTTTCGTTTTTTGATAAAGTGGGTTTATGAGATTTTTATCATTTTTATAAATAAATTCAACACTCCCACAAGAGGCAACAAAACAAAATAAAAAAATAATAAATAGCTTATTCATTAGACTACTAAATTTACAATTTTACCAGGGACATAAATTTCTCTAATAACACTTTTTCCTATTAAGTTTTTTTTAATTTTATTATTGTTTTTTACTATATCTAAAACTTCCTCTTTCGAAATTTTCTCTTCAATCTGAATAACCTCTTTGGTTTTACCGTTTATTTGAATTGCAATTTTTATACTGGTTTTTTTCTTTACTTCTTCTTTTGGCCAAGCTTCACTAATGCATAAAGTTTTATTCCCAAGGTTTGACCAAATCTCTTCACTTATATGTGGAACAAAGGGCTGTAAAATTATTGAAAGCTTTTCCAAAGACCATTTAAAATTATTTTTAGACAAATTATTTTTCAAAACTGAGTTATTAAGAATATTTACAAACTCATATATTTTTGCAACAGATTTATTAAATTGAAAATTTTCTATATTTTCTGATACCTCATTAATTATGCTTTTTAAAGAATCTATCACTTCAATATTTTCAGAATTATTTGATTTATAATTATTAAGCTTATCTGCAGTTTCATATAATTTATTTATAAATTTAAATGAAGAAGCTATCCCAGTATCTGTCCATTGTAAGTCTCTTTCTGGTGGACTATCTGATAACATAAACCATCTAGCAGTATCAGCGCCATATGAATCAATAATATCATTTGGATCAACAACATTTTTTTTTGATTTACTCATTTTTTCAATTTTTCCACTAACAACATCAAGACCATTTTTATCTTTTAATTCACCACTATATTTTTCTACATCTTTAGGCTCAACCCATTCATTGTTTATATTTTTATAGGTTATATGAGTAACCATACCTTGCGTAAATAATCCTTTAAACGGCTCATCTAAATTAAAATAACCAAGGTCTCTTAAGGCTTTAGTAAAGAACCTTGAGTATAAAAGGTGTAAAATAGCATGCTCTATACCACCTATGTATTGGTCAACAGGTAACCAATATTCTATATCTTTTTTATCAAATGGTTTATTTAGCCTAGCATTGCAATATCGAAAATAATACCAAGAGGATTCAAAAAAAGTATCAAAAGTATCAGTTTCTCTGTAAGCTTTCATCCCAGTTTTTGGACAGACAGTATCTTTCCAGCCAGAAATATCGCTTAAAGCACTAGATGACTCACTAAAATTCTCAATGTCAGGAAGTTTAACCGGAAGATCTTCATCTTCAACCGCAAGTATTTCCCCGTCTTCTCTATAAATAATAGGTATTGGACAACCCCAAAACCTCTGCCTAGAAATTCCCCAATCTCTTAATTTAAAATTTATTTTCTTTTTTCCTATTCCTTTTTTTTCTACTTCATTAATTATTTTTTCTTTTGCATCATCGATGTTTAATCCATTTAAAAATTCTGAATTGATTATTACCCCATCTTCAGTGTAGGCCTTACTGTTGATTTTAAATTTATCTACCTCAATATCAATTGGTTTAACGACTGGAATAACATCAATCTTGTATTCAGTTGCAAAATCCAGATCTCTTTGATCGTGTGCAGGACATCCAAAAATTGCACCAAGGCCGTATTCTTTTAATACAAAGTTAGCAACAAAGATTGGAATTTTTTTGCCTTGAATAAATGGGTGTTCAGCAAATAAATTAGTATTAAACCCTTTTTTAGTTTTATCAGGGTTTATATCTTTACAATCTTTAATAAACTTCTGTAAATCCGAGTTTTTTTTTGATATTTCAGCAACTAAATCATGCTCACTAGAAAGAGCTAAAAATGTAGCACCATAAATCGTATCTGGTCTTGTTGTAAAAACTTTTATTTTTTTATTTTTTTCCGAAACGTTAAAATCAATTTCAACTCCTACAGATTTACCAATCCAATTAGATTGCATTATTTTTACTTTATTAGGCCAATTTTCTAATTTATTTAAATCATCTAAAAGCTCATTAGAATATTTACTAATTTTTAAAAACCACTGAGATAACTTCTTTTTTTCTACAGGCGCACCCGACCTCCATCCTTTTCCATCAATTACTTGTTCGTTTGCTAAAACTGTTTTATCTACAGGGTCCCAATTGACCTCAGCTTCTTTTTTATAAGCAAGACCAGATTTAAACATATCTATAAAAAATTTTTGTTCATGCTTGTAATAATCTGGGTGGCATGTTGCAATTTCTCTATCCCAATCCAAAGACAAACCCATCTTTAGAAGTTGTTTTTTCATTGTTTTAATATTTTGATATGTCCAACTTTCAGGATGTTTTTTTTCAGTTAAAGCAGCATTTTCAGCAGGAAGGCCAAAAGCATCCCAGCCCATTGGATGGAGAACATTATAACCTTTCATTTTCTTATATCTTGCAACTACATCGCCTAGTGTGTAGTTTCTTACATGCCCCATATGTATCTTTCCAGAAGGATATGGAAACATTTCTAAAACATAATACTTTTCACCATTTTCATTTTTAGAAGTCTGAAAAATATTTTTGTCTGACCATATATCTTGCCATTTTTTTTCAACTAATTTGTGATTGTATCGTGATGACACTTCTTAACTTGATTGGAGTTTTAATTTTTTTGCTTTATTTAATATAGCGTTTTCTATTTTTATATTATCCTCTTGATTAACCTTTTTGTTTATCCAAGAAGGATCTTTAAATTCTTGACAAAAAGAAGTTACCCTTAGATTTTCGGTGTTTAGTCGCTTTCCTGAAATAAAAATATTTAGCTTACATCTCTCATTAGGATTAGCAGATGTTGAATACCAGTCTGTAATTATTGTTCCACCAACTTGATCTGCAGAGTTTAAAGGCATAAAATCAATTGTTTCTAAGGCGCCTTTCCAAAGAAAAGGGTTTACTGACATAGCAATTGTCGTTGTAGAATTATTGTTTCCTGAATCATTGTTTATAATACCACTAAATGAAATACCACCCTTCCCTAACAAACCACCCCCTGTTTGAAGTCTGGTTTCGGCATCTCTCATTGCTAAATCCATATCTATTGCGGAGTTAAATTTTGTACCTGATCTTTCAATAATTTCATTTCTAGTTTGGGCTTTTGACCACAACTCTTCCATCTCTTCTTCACTTTTATTACTATTACAAGAAATAAGAAAAGACAAAATTAGTAATAAAATTACTTTATTCAAAATCATTGATTTATAATTATTGTATTGAGACCTAAATGTAAAACATAAAAAAAACGGCACTCGTTAAAGTGCCGTTTTCAAAGATATAAAATCTTAAATTAAAATGCCATGTTAGCACCGATGTACCATGCAGATCCATCGTCTGTAGCAGCACCTTCATCACTTGCTTCTACTGAAGTGTAACCTAGAATTGCAGTCACACCAGAAGCTACAGCGTATGAAACACTTGCTGAAGTACTGTCGATTGAGTCATCAGTTGTACCACTTGAACCAACAGCAGCATCTTTTGCATCACCAGAAGCAATACCAACATTAAATGTAAGATCACCACTTACATACTTAACACCAGCTTTCATTACTTCATAATCCGCTTCATTAGCTGAAGCTAAAGCTATACCAGCAGCACTAGCATCAGCAAAACCAACAGCAACAGTTAAGTCACCAGTTACAGCGCTTATACCAACATGGAAATTACCATTATCATTAGTTACTGCAGTACCAGTTTTTGAACCTTCAGATTCTGAAACACCAGCACCGATAGTTACAGATGAGTCACCTAAGTCAGTTACATAAGTAGCACCAATTGCATAGTGACTATCTACTCTGTATGTACCAGTTGCAGCAGCACCACTATCTGTTGAAGCTGAGAATGACATTTTTAGTCCATCAGCTAAGAAATCAGATGCAGTGTGATACTCAACACCTAATACTGTTGCAGTAGCACCAACATCAAGACCAGTTGAAGCTGCGTTAGTAGATGTAGTTGCTACACCTTCAGCACCAGCTGAACCTGGAATAGATACCGCGTGTGATCCTGATGCGTTACCAGCATTAAGAACATCAAGCTTTGAGCCATCAGTGAATGCTAAAGTAAAACCAGCATCTACATCACCTGCAGAACCATTTTCATCCATAAGCTTAAAGCTTGATGAAATAGTCATTCCACCGTCAGTAGTTTCAGATAATGATACAGTAAAGTTGTTATCATTAATTTGGGCATTAGTGTCTGTTCCACCTGTTGGTGAATCAAACTCAACACCAGTTTGGTGGTTACCACTCATAGTAGCTGTTACAGCTTCAGCAACTGAAGCAGCGCCTAGCGTAGAAACTAGAGCAGTTCCCATTAATAGTTCTTTTTTCATAATTACTCCTTTTGAGTTAATGAATATTCATTAAATACAAGAAACATACTTGTATTGTTGTCGTCATAATTAAAAATTGAATAAATTACAAAAAAAGCATAATGATTTAGTATGTTTTTTGAAACAATGTTGTTTTTTTACAACATTATGATTTATGTTTAATATTAAAAAATACAATGAAATAAAGGATTTTCTAAAAAAAAGAAGCAATTCTGCCAAAATTATTGCTATATCTAAAAATCATCCACTTAAAAGTGTGTTGGAGGCGATTAATGCTGGAGTATATATTTTTGGGGAAAATAGAGTTCAAGAAGCACAAGAAAAATTTCAAAAACTAAAGCTGGATAATAGAAAAATAGAACTTCACTTAACTGGGCCACTACAATCAAATAAAGTAAAGCCAGCAATTCAACTTTTTGATGTTTTTCATACTTTAGATAGGGAAAAAATAGCAAGAGAGTTCTCAAAATATAGAGAATTACTAGTAAATAAGAAAATTTTTCTTCAGGTAAATACAGGAAAAGAAAAAACAAAAAGCGGTATTTTTCCAGAAGATACGAAAGATTTTTTGTTTTTTTTAAGACAAGAAATGAAATTACCCATTATCGGTTTAATGTGTATACCGCCAATAGATGATGATCCAAGCTATCATTTTAATAAATTAAAACTTCTTGCAAATGAAAATAAAATTGATGAGTTAAGCATTGGAATGAGTGATGACTATGAGAAAGCACTACAATTTAATCCCACATACATTAGGCTTGGAACAATCTTGTTTGGAAAAAGATCGTGAAAAACAGACTAAATATATTTTGTAACAACAATATTAAAAATTTTTTACCCTATTTTCTTTCAGATTATGAATTAACTATTATGAAATTAGACCAAATAAAAGATAATATACAAGCATCTCAGGCAAACATAATTATTATAAGTAAAAATGATATTGATCTTAGAGACTATGGCAAGTTAAATGACAACTGTTTAATAATTTCAAATTTGAAAAACTTAAATTTTAAAAATAAATCAAATATATTAAAAAGCCCACTTTCTATAAATCACTTAAAAAATAGAATTGAGCATTTTGTTCAAAACATTAAAGTTCAGTTTCATGATTTATCTCTTTATAACGATAAGCTTATAAATCTTAATAATGATAATTTTTGTTACCTAACTAAAATAGAGCTAGAAATTTTAACTTATTTAATTAGGAAAAAAGAAACAAGTAAAAATTTTATAAAAGAAAATATTTTAAAAATTAAATCAAATATTGAAACTAATTCTCTTGAAAGTCATCTCTCAAGAATAAGAAAAAAAATAAACACCTTAAAAAGCAAAGTAAGAATTCAAACAAAAAATGAAAAGCTTTTAATTACGATTTAATTTAAAAAATTAGGATTTATAAGTTTAAAAAAATTTTTATCAAAAACCTCATTGTAATTATGGTTATAAATTGATAACTTAAGAATATCATCATTAACTACCACTTCTATTCCTCTTAATATCAATGGCTGTTTCTCAAATAATACTCTTATAACAAAATTTTTTTCTTCATTATCAATCCCCTTTTTTTCTAATAATAGCTCATTATTTTTTACTTCTACTTTTCCATCTTCAAAAAAATAAGGGTTTCTAAAGATATCATAAAAGAACCAAGCATTAGTATTTTTTGGATTAAAAAACTCATCTTCTTCAAGCTCGTAATCGTAATACATCGCCTTATCTTCTGCTAAGATTATTAGAATTTTCGTTGGTAAAAAATACTCAGCCCTAACTCTTTTTTTACCTATGTATACCTTGCCTTCACTTAAGTTATCTCCATCACTTTGTATGAATGAAGCAGAGAAATCACTTAGTGTACTTAAGTAATTTAATGCCTCTGCTTTGTCCTCAGAAGCTGAATATGCTTTAGACCCAAAAAAATAAAAAACTATTATTAATATAAATAATAAATACTTTTCATTTTTTAAGAACATGTCTTTTGCCTGCGTTATTTGCTTCGCTAATAATTCCATCCTCTTCCATCTTTTCCACTATTCTTGCGGCTCTATTATAGCCGATCTGAAGATATCTCTGAATATAGCTTGTTGAAACTTTTTGTTGTTTAATAACAATATCAACTGCCTTACCATAAAGATCATCATTATTATTTGAAATTAAATCGTCTGAATTTGAAACGCTTAGCCCTTCTTCTGATAATGATATTTCTTTTTTATGATCAAATGTAGCCTGTTGTTTTATAAAATTAACAACTTTTTCAACTTCATTTTCTGACACAAAACCACCGTGCAACCTTTTTATTATACCGCCATTTTCTAAAAACAACATGTCACCACTACCCAATAATTGTTCAGCACCCATTTCGTTAAGTATTGTCCTGCTATCAAATTTACTTGATACTTTATAACTAATACGACTAGGAAAATTTGCTTTTATTGTCCCTGTAATTACATCAACACTAGGTCTTTGTGTGGCTGTAATTAAGTGAATTCCAGATGCTCTTGCCATTTGTGCTAATCTTTGAACCAATGACTCAACTTCTTTTCCTGCCACCATCATCAAATCCGCCATCTCATCAATCACCACAACAATAAAAGGCATTTTTTCAAGAATAATTTCTTGTTTTTCAATAATTGGCATCTTTGTATCATCATCTATACCTGTTTGAACCTCCCTAAAAAGTTTTCTTCCAGATGAAATAGTCCTTAAAACTTTATCATTATAAGAATCTATATTTTTTACATTTAATGAGCTCATTAACTTATATCTATTTTCCATTTCTCTAACTACCCACTTAAGAGCAAATACAGCTTTCTTTGGGTCAGTAACTACAGGTGTTAAAAGATGTGGAATATCTTCATAAATACTCAATTCTAGCATTTTAGGATCAATTAATATTAGTTTGCATTCATTAGGTTTAAATTTGTAAAGTATGCTTAATATCATTGTGTTTATACCCACGGATTTTCCCGAACCAGTTGTTCCCGCTATTAGTAGATGTGGCATTCGCTCTAAATTTGCAAAAATACTTTTTCCAGATATATCTTTTCCTAACGCAAGAGTAAGGCAATCATTTTCAATTTCAAATTCATCTTCTTCAACTAAATCACCAAATAAAACACTATCTCTTTTAGTATTTGGTATTTCGATACCTAAGCTTGTCTTACCAGGTTGGGTTGAAATTCTAGCTGAAATAGAAGACATTGCTCTAGCAATATCATCAGACAAACCTATTATTTTACTAGATTTTATTCCTGCATTTGGAATAAATTCAAATAAAGTTACAATTGGACCACTACTAAAACCAACTATTTTTCCTTCAACACCATATTCAGATAATGTTCTTTCTAACTTAATAGCAGCATCAGTATTTATTTTTTCCAATTCTCTATTTTTATTATTTTTTAAATTTGATTTCGAAAGTAGATTTTTAGATGGAACGCTAAAGCTAAAATTATCTAGCTCAAGTTGTTTATTAGCTTTATGATTATTATTATCTTTTTTGTTTAAATTAACATAATTTCTTTTCTTAATTGTTGGCTCACTTCTTAATGTTTTGTTTGAAACTTTTTTTCTAAAATTTATATATTTAAATAAACCAAGCACAGAAAATAAAAACTTAAAATATTTAAAAAATTTTAAGAAAGTAAATAATTTATTTACCCAAGATAAATTTATTCTAAATGATAAAAATATTAAAATTACACCAAATACTAAAAGTAAAAAATTTATAATTAAAAAAACAAAAATATTTTCTAGAAAATTTAAATTTATATTTGTTAATAAATCGATTAGGAACTGTGAAACTAAACCTGTTTTTAAAAAGTTTATATCTACTGATTTTATGGAAACATTAATAAGAATTATTCCTGACAGGTTAGATAAAAATTTCAAAATTATAAATCTACTATTAATACCTAAAAACAATTTTCCACCTTCTAGTATTATAAAAAACACCAATAAATAACTTAGTGTTCCAATAAAAATTAATGAATAACTTGATAAATAAGCACCAAAGAAACCCATAAGATTTTCAATATTGCTGTCATTAATATTGTAATTTAATTGATTAAAACCCGGATCATTTGCTGAATATGAATAGAGACTGGTAAAATAAATTAGGCCAAATCCAAATAAAATTATTCCTACTAAAAATTTAACAATAAAATTTCTAATTGAACCATACTTGAACATATAGTTAGATTGTAATACATTTAGATTATGGTAATTCGAAGAAAATTATGAAAGAAATTCAATCAAATATCAATATAGTAGGAGGAGGGCTGATAGGTGCTATAACAGCATATTCACTTTCTAAACTTGGCAATAAAGTAGTAGTTTTAGAGCAAAATGCTAAATTTAATCATAAAAATATTTTAGACAAAAGAACAACTGCAATTTCAGAGGGTACAAAAAAATTTCTTGAAGAAATAAATATTTGGAATGAAATTGGTAATTACGCAGAGCCAATAAAGAATATTGAGATAATAGACAGAAATCAATCAAACAAAATTTATTTTGACAACCAAAGAAGAAAATCTAATCTTGGATACATAGTTAAAAACGAGTTTATACTTAGTTGCTTGTATAAAAAATTACGAAAACAAAAAAATGTAGAAATTTTTAACAATGTTTCAGTTAAAGATATTTTTTATCAAGGCGATAGGATAGTAACCAAGCAAAATAATTTCTATGTTAATACAAATATCCTATTTGCATGTGATGGGAAAAATAGCTTCATAAGAAAAATTTTTAAAACACCAATTTATAGAAAAGATTATAAAAAAAAAGCAATTGTAATAAATTTTTATCACTCAAAGAATCATAATAACACTGCTTACGAGTTCTTCTTTAAAAACGGACCTCTTGCAATCTTACCAATGCAAATAAATAAAAACCAGTTTCAAAGTTCCATAGTTTGGACAAACACTAATGAATTTATAAACTCTTTACTTTCTTTAGATGATAATAATATTATTTCCATTCTAAATGAAAAAATACAGGACAGCGTGGGTGAGATAAAAAAAATAATCACCAAACAAACCTTTCCTTTAAAGGCTCATTTAAACTCTAAATTTTTTGAGAATAGAATTATTTATTTAGGTGATTCAGCTCACTCATTTCATCCAATCGCAGGACAAGGATGGAATCTAGGAATGCAAGATGTCGAAAGTATATATAATCTTGTTAAAAAATATAACTCTCTAGGTTTGGAATTAGGAGATGAAATATTTTGTAAAGAATTTCAGAAAGATAATTTTTTCAAAGCTTATAGACTGTATCAAATCACCGATAAAGTTGATAGTCTCTTTAAATCAGACAATACAATTTTTAATTATGCAAGGTTTTCAGCTATCAATTTAATTGAGAAAAGTAAAAAATTAAAAAATCAGATTAGTGATTTTGCGATGGGCGTTAATTAATAGTTTTACTACTATTATCTTCTACGATCTCAAGCTCTAATATTGATTGAAGTTTTTTATAAAAATCATTTAAATTTTTTGTTTCCAAAAGAGCCTGTTTTTCAATGTCACTAAAAGGGGATATCATTGCTATAAACTTAATAATTTGATTAAAATCAATATTTTGAATTTCTTCTAAGTTTAAGTTAATTTTTTTGACTTTAATATATTGGCTATACTTATCTAATAGATTATTTTTTTGTTTTTCATTTATAATGTTTTTATCTTCATCAAAATCTAACATTTCAGCTTCAACCAACCTAAACTTATATTTTTTTTCTAATTCTTTTTTAACTTTAAAACAATTAGTGCCCTGTAGACTAATTAAATATCGTCCATCCGTCGTTTCACTAAAACTATGAATTTTTCCAATACAACCAATATTATAGAGTTTATTTTTTTTATCAGATTGTATCATGCCTATGCACCTTTCCTTTGAGAGAGCGTAGTCCACCATCTCAAGATATCTCTTTTCAAATATATTCAGAGGCAAGCTTGTTCCTGGAAAAAGGACGGCGCCGTTTAAAGGAAAGATAGGGATTTCCATGTTAGGAAAACATTAATTGTGAAAGCTTCTTCCTATATTGAATAGTAACTTGATCAGTATTTCCAAGTACACCAAAAAATTCTACCATCTTATTTTTTATACTATCCTTGTTTTTTGGATAATTTTTTAGAAGCAAATCCATTCCATTTTCATATTCTTTCATTGAAAAATATTTATCTGATATTTCTAAAATCAAATCAATATTATCCGGTTCACTCTCAAGCTTATCAAGTAGCTCATTTATATCTGGTCCGGATGAATTATTTTTCAAAATTTCCATCTTCTTTAAAACCTGTTTAACCTCATCCTTTTCTTGCACATCTTTTTCTAATGAGTTAATGAAGACATCAACTTCCTCAAATTGTTTGAGTTCGATCAAACACTCTAAATAAAAACAAATACCTCTAATTTCATCTGAGTTTTTAGAAATAAATTCTAGAAGAGTGTCTTTAGTTTCTTCATACTTATTTTCAGCCATGGCGCTTTCTATTTCATTGTAAAATTCAGTGAAATCTTCGTTAATTTTTGATCCTAAGCATTTTTCAATAAATTCAATAATCTGACCTTCAGGAATAGCACCCTGAAATGCATTAACAATTTGTTTATCTTTAAATGCATAGACTGTAGGAATTGATTGAATTCTTAATTGCGCAGCAATTTGTTGATTTTCATCAATATTAATTTTTACTAAGGTTATTTTATCTCCTGATTTTGATATTATTTTTTCTAAAATTGGTGTTAATTGTTTACAAGGACCACACCAAGGAGCCCAAAAATCAACAACAATTAATTTACTTTCACTTGCCTCAATAACCTGATCATTAAACTCTGTTTCTGTAACATCGATTATATTTGAATTTTCACTCATAAAGATTTGACTATACTATAACTATCTAGAGAAAAAATATGAATTTTTTTATTATTTTCAAGGAGGAAGTTTATAAACTCTGAAGTCTTTATACTTATAGTTGTGGTATTAATTAGGGGGTGGAAATTAATTATTTCACTGTTAAAAAGTTTTTCATCTAAGTAAAACTTAACAACATTATTTTTGTCATTAAGAAGGGCAAATGGTGAGACTGATCCTGGCTTTATACCCAAAAATTGTTCTAAATATTCAGCATTAGCAAATGATAAATTTTTAGCATCGATAGATTTAGAAAATTGCTTTAAATCAACCTTTGCATTTTCATCACAACTAAAAAGAAAAAAATTATTTTTTTTATTTTTTAGAAATAAATTTTTTGTATGGGCCCCTTTAATTTCACCTCTTAGATTTTCAGAATCTTCAACTGTAAATAAAGGATCATGATCATGAATTTGAAAATCTTTATTTTTTACACTAAGTAATTCAAATAAATCTGTCTTTGTAAGCATAAATAATATTATATTTATTAAGAAATAAGGTATTTAAATACAATTAGAAAATTAACAATGGGAAAAAAAGCAGTAGTTATAGGAAGTGGTTTTGGAGGAATTGCGATTAGTTTAAGATTAAAAAAATTAGGCTATGAGACAACAATTATTGAAAAATTAGACGACCTTGGAGGAAGAGCAAGAGTTTTTGAAGTGAATGGGTTTAAACATGATGCTGGACCAACGGTGATAACAGCACCATTTCTTTTTGATGAATTATTTAGTTTATTTGGAAAAAAAAGAGAAGATTATTTGAGTTTTGTTCCTCTTGAACCCTGGTATAGATATTACTTTCATGATGGTAAGACTTTTGATTATTGTTCTACAGTTGAAAAAACAAACAGTGAGATAAGTAAATTTGATAAAAGGGACATAAAAGGATATTCTAACCTCTTAAATCAATCAAAAAAAATATTTGATGTGGGTTTTACAAAACTAGCTGATAAACCATTCATTTCTTTTTTTAAAATGTTAGGCGTCATTCCCAATTTAATTATTTTAAAAAGTTATTTTACAGTATCTCAACTTGTAAACAGTTATCTAAAAAACCCTTACCTTAGAAAAGCATTTTCAATTCACCCTCTTTTAGTTGGAGGCGATCCACATACAACAACATCGATTTATGCTTTAATTCATTATTTAGAGAGAAAATGGGGTGTGTTTTTTTGTATGGGTGGTACTGGTAAAATTGTATCTGAATTAAAAAAATTAATGGTTGATTGTGGTGTTAAAATTAAGACTAACACAGAAGCTAAAGAGTTTATTGTTGAAAATAATAAGATTACAAAAATATTAACAAACAATGAAGATATTACTGATCTAGACCTAGTTGTTTGCAACGCTGACCCACCAATGGTTTATTCCAAACTTTTAAAAAAACAAAATTTAAGAAGACCTATATTAAGAGAAAAAAACTTATTGTATTCAATGGGTCTCTTTGTGCTTTTTTTTGGAACAAAAAAGCAATATCATAAGGTCGCTCACCACACTATTTGGATGACTGAAAGATTTAAATCTTTGCTTCATGATATATTTAAAAATAAAATATTATCTGAAGATTTTTCTTTATATATTCATAGACCTACTGCAACTGACAAATCTTTTGCTCCAGAAGGCTGTGATAGTTTCTACGTTTTATGTCCAGTACCTAATTTACAAGGCAACATTAATTGGGATGTTGAATCGGAAAATCTTAAAAATAAAATAGTTAAAGAATTGTCTAAAACAATTATGCCAGATTTAGAAAACAATATCACCGATGTTTTTTGGATGAATCCTAAAGATTTTAAAAACGATTACAATTCTATGCACGGAGCTGGTTTCTCTATAGCTCCAATCTTTACACAGTCAGCCTGGTTTAGGTATCACAACAAAGATAAAAAAATTAAAAACCTATATTTTTCAGCGGCAGGCTCTCATCCAGGCGCTGGAATACCAGGAGTTCTTTCATCAGCTAAAGTTGTTGAAAATATAATTAAAGCTGAATTAAAATAATAATGATTGATTTAAAGCTCAATTCATCTGCAGACCTTAAAAAGGAAGGTAAAAGTTTTTATTGGGCAAGTTTTTTTTTACCAAAAAGATACAAAAAAAACGCTGGCACTCTTTATTCAATTTGTAGATATTTTGATGATATCGCTGATAAATATAGTGAAGATCAAACTATCTATCTCAAAAATTCAATTGAAGAAATAAGGACCAATAAAAATAATAAAGTAAATATTTTTTTGCAAAAAAACAAAATTAACAAATTAATTTTTATTGATTTAATAGAGGGATTAATCTTGGATCAGAAAAAAATAAGAATTCAAAACAAGGAAGAACTTATAAAATACTCTTATCATGTTGCTGGTACTGTTGGATTAATGATGTCTAAAATTATAGGAGTAAAAGATGAAAAGGCAGCACGATCTGCAATTGATTTAGGCATTGGAATGCAGTTAACAAATATAGCAAGAGATGTTTATGAGGATTCTAAAATGAAAAGAATATATTTACCTGCCAATTGGATACCTGATATATCATTGAAAAATTTAACTGATCTACATAACAAAAGTTCTGAAAAAGATGAAAAAATATCAAATGCAATTCATGAGGTAATAAGCCTTTCAGATAAGTTTTATGAAAATGGTTTTGCTGGTTTAAAATATATCCCTCTATCTACCAGACTGGGTATATTCGTTGCGGCTAATATTTATAGAGGTATTGGTATCAAGATAAAATCCAATAAAAAAAAATATTTCAGAGAAAGGGTATATTTAAACTTTTTAGAAAAATCTTTAATTACTATTAAATCATTTTTACTTTTTATTTTTATCCCATTTATGAAATATCAGTATCAAAAAATTAGAGATAATCTCCCAAATGAAAATTTATAAAGCTGCAATAATTGGCTTAGGTCCTAGTGGTTTAGCTGTAAATAAAATTATTTACGGAGATGGTCATAACGAAATCATTGCATTTGAAACTGAAAATATAAACAAAAGAGATAATATATTTGGTTTTTGGTTAACAGATTGGATGAAACCTTTTGAAAAAATTATTGAAAAAAAATGGTATAAATGGACTATTGGTAACAAAAATATAGAAATAACACATACAAGTTTAGACAAGCCCTACTGTATCATTAGTTTTAAAACTTGGAAAAAATTTTGCTTAGAAACAAAGAATGAATTAGAAATCATAAACAAACAAGTTGTCCAATATTTTCCTGAAAAAAATTATTTTAAAATAGTCACTGCTGATGACAAAATATATTACGCTGAAAATATTTATGATTCACGATCAGCAAAAGAAAAAAAAGGTGAATTGTTACAACATTTTTTTGGAATTAATATTACCGTTTCAGATAATACTTTTAATGAAAATAAATTAACTTTGATGCACTTTACGGAAGAAAATAATGTTTTGCATTTTATGTATATCCTACCATTTAGTCACAATAAAGCACTTGTTGAATCGACAGTCTTTTCAAAAGATGTTTTTCATGGTTCCTGGTATAGAGAAAAAATAAATGATTACTTGAAGAAAAATAATATTGATAAATTTAAAGAAGATAGCTCAGAAAAAGGAGTAATCCCAATGTTTTTTGCAGGGGAGAAAAGGTCAGTTAATTCTAATATCTTCAATATTGGTATTAGAGGAGGTGCGTGCAAACCTTCTACTGGATATGCTTTTTCATTTCTTATAAAACAAATTCAATTATTAAAAAATTCAAAGAATAACTATGTAAATATCCACAATTTTTTAGAAAGAAAAATGGATAAAGTTTTTATTAATTTTTTAAAAAATAACAAAGAAGATGGAAGGTCGTTTATAAAGCTTGCATCTAATTTAAATGGAAATGAATTCCAAAGCTTTATGATGGGTGAATCAAATTTTCTAACTAAGTTAAAAATTATAAATAGTATGCCCAAGCTCCCTTTTATAAAAGCATTATTTAAATAATATGTTGGCCGATCTTACAATTTTAAATATTATTTCATTTTTATTAATTTTTTTCATTGGTCTTCCACATGGTTCATTTGATGGTGCAGTTGCTTCTTTAGTAGGTTTTAGTAACAGAATTCAATTTCTACAATTTATTTTGTACTATCTAATTTTATTTTTTCTAGTCATTTTATTTTGGTTATATTTTCCTATTATTGCACTAACGATTTTTATTATAATGACTATCGCCCATTTTGGATTATGTGATTGGACAAATTTTAAAATAAATAAACATAAGTATTCTATAAGCTTTACTTATGGGATGACTATTATTTTTGGAATAATATTTTTTAATGAATATCAATCTTTTTTGATATTTGAATACCTGACAAATAATAATATTTACTCAATCCAAAAATATATTTACATTCCATATTTTTTAACATTATTATCTATAATATATTTTATTTATCTCTCCTTCTTCGAAAAGAAATTACGAAAAGGAATTATTGAGATTCTATTTCTTTTATTAATTTTTTATCTTTTTGATCCATTGCTAAGCTTTGCAATATATTTCTGTTTCTTTCACACCTACAAACATTTAAAACATCTGATTAAAAATATTTATTTAAATTTAAAAAATAAATACTTTGTTATTTACTCCACAATAATTTTTACTGTAATTTCTTGGATTGGAGGTTTAGGAATTGTTTACTATTTAGTTCAGCATTTTTCATTATATGAGTCGATATTGAAAGTAATTTTCATTGGACTTGCTGCTTTAACGCTTCCTCATATGTTACTTGTTGATATTGTTTATAGAAGAAGATTTAAATAAATCGTTTTCTCAAATATTGACTTATAAATTCAAAGTGGTAATTGTGTAAATTACGCGGGCGTAGCTCAGGGGTAGAGCGCAACCTTGCCAAGGTTGAAGTCGAGGGTTCGAATCCCTTCGCCCGCTCCAAAAATTTCCGAAAATTAATTATTTTAAAATTGTTATTACCCATAATTTAATAAACATTAAGTTTTAACAATTTCTATTAAGACATCATCAGATCTATTTTTTAATTTTCTATAATCGAAAATTTTAACATTGTTATTTAATTTTTTGAAATAAGGAGCAACAGTTTCTATATTTCTTACATCTTCAAATATATAAACCCCATTTTTTTTTAGTTTACTGAACAAAATTGCATATGAAAATATCTGATCAGTAAAAATATGTGATCCATCATCTATAATAATATCTATGTCTTCTAAAGTTTTGAAAGTAATTGAGTCCGTAGCATCTCCAATTATTACCTTAATTTTTTCATTGGATGGCGTATAATCAATTTTTTCAATATCAACCCCAATTATATTTGAATTTGGGAAATATTCACTCCACATTTCTAAGGATAATCCAGTTGAAATACCTATTTCAAGAAAATTTAATTTTTTTAATCTTAGATCTTTAAATCTGAAGTTATAATAATTTTCTATATAACTATGTGCAGTTCCTTTATCGCCTGATCCTTCTGGCGATGAAAATTTTTTGTAAATCTCTGATAGTTCATCCAAGTTAATCTCTCCATTGCTTACATTATTTTAATTTACAATTAAATAAGTTTTTTCTTCTATGTTTCAGAAGCTAACTCATTGTTAATTTCTAACTTAATCTTATAATTAAATTTCTAAAAAAACATATGTTAAACTGAGGTTTTTAAAAAGAAATACAGTTTGTTGAATTATTAAAATTAACAAAATATTAATAATCATTCAAAATTAGAAAAAAACAAAATTTAAATTATACAAAAATTTATTTAAGTAATTTGTTCTAAGATTTTTGATATAAAGCGTCTCATTGTTTTAAATCGCTCTTTTTGGTGATTTTTAAAATTTTTAAAATTAAAATCTTTTAATGATGGGTCATTGGTTTTATTTACCAAAGGCAAGCCAATTGAGATAGAAAAAAACTTTTGTCTCATATCAAAAGGCGTACAAAAAGAAGGTATCCCCATAGACAAACACTTTAAGTGACCATGCACTCTGTTTCCAATATGAATGTCTGATTCCTTATATAAATCAATATAATCTTGATATTGATCTGATATAAAAATCTCATAACCAAGCTGTTTAGCAAAGTTTTGCAATTCAACATTATTATAATCTTGGTGTAAGGCTAAAACTTTTATTTTACTTTTAAATATAATTGGTGCAAATTTTAATAAAGGCAATTGATCTTTTAAAAATGCTCTGTCTGTTAAAGTTACAATAAGTTTTTTATACAAAGATTTTTTTTCAAAATTTTTATCAATTTGATCAACGTTAAATATTACTGGGCAAGAAGTATTTAAAATATTGTTACTATAATGATTTAGAGAATTTATCATGTAATCATAAGACCCATTACATCTTACCGAGATCAAAGGAAATCTATTTATAAACTCAGTCATAAGTATTTTTGATGATTCATCTAATCCATTCTTAGTTGCCTCTATATTTCCATAATGACCTATACCCATTAAGGCAATAGGAACCTTAACCTTATTTAATATATCTAGATTAAAACCAGTTGCGATCTCAAATTTATCTTTTATTATATTCGCACCAGTAACAACTAACATATTTGTTGAATTGATTAAATCTATACTTTCTTGATTTAATATTTCTCTTGAAGAAAAAGTATATTTTGGATTATAGCCAATTAGCTTTATTGAAGAATCAAAAATAAAACCATCTCCTGCATTAACTTTTTTATTTAAGTTTCTAGGTACAATATAAGGAGTAATAACCGAAAAAGATTTTTGTGTTAAATTGCTAACATTCAATGTCATAAAAATGTTTTAATATTTTATATATTTCTATAAATTAAATTATATATATTTTGTTTTAATTAGTTAATAATATTAAATTATTATAATGAAAAAAATAAGTATTAACCCAACTGATTTAAGTTACATTTTATGGAATAAAGTTTTAGAGAATTCTGCTATAAAATCTGAAATTTATAAAAAAGATTTTTTTTCAAAAATAGATAGCTTGGAAAATTTAAGAGCTCAAAGTGATTATAACACTGGATCTATATCCTCTACAACCTCATGGTTATTGTACTCTTTGGTAATTTATTTCAAACCAAAAAAAATTATAGAGATTGGTTCATTTATAGGAAAATCTACTATAAGCATGGCTTTAGGGGCTGATAATTATGCTGATGAGGATATTTCTGAAATTTACTGTTGTGATATGTCAAATAATATAGTTTTGCCAAAATTAGCAAAAACAAAAATTAAACAGTTTAATAAAATAAATAGTTTGGAAATGTTAAAAAAACTAGATGGAAATTTTTCATTTGATTTAATTCACATTGATGGAAGGTTGGGACTAGAAGATTTTGAGATAATAAAAAAAAACATTAATAAAAATACAATTTTTATTCTAGATGATTTTGAAGGCAAAGAAAAAGGTGTAATAAATTACATAAATTTTTTAAAATCCGAAATGAGTTTAAATAACTTTTATTTATTATCCTACCCTATTCAAACTGAAACTAAGTTAAAATTTTCATTATTAGAAAAAAGTCACAGTGCAGTTCTAATACCGTCTAATTTAATTGGTTTCTCAAATCAATAAAACTTATTAACTTCTAATTTTAAATATAAATTAAATTAATATTTTATTTATTTAAACAAATTCATAATATTTTTTTATTAATTCTTTATTATACTTACCTTTAAAATGAATTATGAAAGGTCTATCTTTCCCACTAAGATGTTGTGGGGGGCATGCAAAGTTTTTTTCTTCTAAATAAGCAAATTTATAGTTGTTTTCCTCTACTAACCTTTTAAATACTTCTTGGTCACCAAACCAATTTTTATAATTTTCATTAAGATTTTCATAATATTTCAGACAGTCTAACCAGAAATTTTGTTTCTTCAGGATTACAAAACAACCAATAAATGGATAGATATTTTCCAAATTTTTGTTTTTGTGATTTGGAAATTTTAGTTTTCTAAAAGTAGTTGGCATTTTATTTGATAAATCAAAACTTCTCTTTAATAAGAAAACTTCTGCTTTTTCTTCAAATGATTTTACGGGGATTGTTTTCATTACAAGCATATCGGGATCTAAATAAATTGAAGTTTTATTAATTGTAAAACTAGAAAAACATTTTACTCTACCAAACATTATATGATTTAAATCAAACTTATCTCTATGAACTATATCAACATCTTTAAAAGTTTCAGTAAATATATCAGTACAGTGAATAATTGTTGATTCAATATGATATTTTCTTATAGATTTAATAAATAGATCAATGTTTTCGCGCTCAATACCCCTGTGTCTTTCAGATAAACAGCTCTTTTTAGTATCCACGTAAAAAAAAATAAAATTGATCAACGTAATTATCTCAGTATTAATTGTAAATTAATCGAAGCAGTCTCTATTCCGCTTTATTAATAATATGTTAAAAGGTCTTTTCTCACAACATCAAATCCAGATAGTAAATATTTAATACTTAACTTTTCTATCTTATAAATTTATAGCACATTTGGAAAATTATGAGGAATTAAATAAGAATCTTTTTATTTTTTTTCAATTTTACGCTACACCTACTATACAGTCCATATTTCATTATGGGATAAAATAAGTTATAGTTTACTTAGGAAAAGGCTGATCTCAATTGTAAATGGCAGCCTTGCCAAGGTTCAAGTCGAGTGTTCAAATCCCTTCGCCCGCTCCAAAATCCTATAAACCTCTCTTTTGTATGTTAAATTTTTAAAAACTTATGATGATAAAAATATATTAAAAAAAAAGAAGAATAGTTTAGATTAAAGAATATGATATCTCTTTTATGTCCAACCAGAGGCAGACCTAAACAGGCACTTAATTTGTATAAGTCTTTTATAGGCACTCAATCAAATAAAAATGAGCTAATTTATTGTATTCAAGAAGATGACCCATCGTGTCAAGAATATGTAAGTATATTTCGAGAAAATTATATAAAATATTATCTTACTGAAACAATGCCCACAAGCTATCTTTGGAATCAAATGGCTATCAATGCGTCTGGGAATCTTTTAACTCTTATTGGTGATGACGTCGAAATACTTACGAATAGTTGGGATGAAATAATAGAAAATGAGGCAACAAAGTACAAAGATAATGTATTTGTAATAACAGTTGATGATGGTCGAAATAATGAAAAGTCACATGGTAAGTATATGCGTTGTCCACATCCAACAGTTCACAAAAAATGGATAGAATTATTAGGTTATTTTGTTCCTCCTTTTTTTATGCATCGATATCTTGACAAATATACACAAGAACTAGCAATAAATATTGGTCGTTATATTGAAATTAAAAATGTAGTATTTAAACATTTAAAAAAAGATTTTTTTGATGACGCAACAGGTAAAAGATCTAGAAATTGGATTAATTATGATAAATATATTTACGAAAACGTTTCAAAAAGATATTTCTCTAAAGATATGGAAATATTAAAAGAAAATATATCTCAAGACAGTAAATGAAAATTTTTATAACAGGGTTAGCTGGTTTTTTAGGATCAAATCTTGGTATTCGTTTAGCCAACAATGGACATGAAATATTTGGAAATGATAATTTAATTGGTGGAAATTTGGATAATATAGATAAAAGATTTAATTTTTTTGAAAGCGATTGTTGTGATCTTGATAAAATGACAGAAATAATACCAGAAGATACTGATGTTGTATTTCATTGTGCCGCTACTGCTTATGAAGGTTTATCTGTTTTTTCACCACATTTTGTAACAAAAAATATTTACGATGCTACGGTGTCTACAGTAACAGCATCAATAAGAAAAAAAATAAGAAAATTTATATTTTGTTCATCAATGGCAAGATATGGAAATCAAGAACATCCATTTGTAGAAACTATGTCACCTAAACCAGAGGATCCATACGGAATAGCAAAGGCTGCAGCTGAAGATACAGTAAAAAACTTGTGTGATACCCATAATGTTGATTGGACAATATTAATTCCACACAATATCGTAGGGCCAAGACAAAAATACGATGATCCTTACAGGAATGTTATTTCAATTTTTTTAAATAAAATGATGCAAAATGAAGAAATATACATTTATGGTGATGGCAATCAAAAAAGATGTTTTTCATATGTAGATGATTGTATTGATTGTATGGAAAAATGTATAACTCATGAGGCAACTTCAAAACAAATAATAAACATAGGACCAGATGAAGAAACTGTTACAATCAAAGAAGTTGCAGAATTATGTGCAAATGAAATTGGTCACAATAAAGATCCAATTTTTACTTCTCAAAGACCTCAGGAGGTTAAATATGCTTTGTGTAGCTCTGATAAAGCGAGAAGTTTATTAGATTATAAGACCAGATTTACATTGAAAGATTCTATTAAAAAAACATCTGAATATATAAAATCTAGAGGGCCTAAAAAATTTGATTATAAAATAAGATTAGAGATTAATAATGAGCTAACGCCAGAGACATGGAAGAAAAAACTTATTTAATATTAAATATGAATAAATGTAAGTTAATATAGTTTCTATAACAAAAGACCAATCAAATACGTAGACAATTAACTATTAAAATAAAAATATTGATTAATTTGAGGATATTTAGATTTAAATTCTAAAAAATATTTTTCTTCATAGAGAATAAATAAGTTAATTTGTAAAATAATTTTATAAAAACATATCGAATTCTTGAGCCCACGACCGTAACATCCAGGAAATAACCTTCCTTTTTCCAGAAATATCTTCACCTAAATTTGGATTATCAAAAAAATTATTCTGAGATAAAACATTCTTAATTCCATCATCTCTACCAATATCAGCATTAAATTTATTTCTTAATAAGTTATCGCTATTCAACCAACTCATTATTGGTGCTGACCAACCAGTCTTAACTTTATCAATCATATATTTTGGCAATCTATTTTTGAAAGAATTTTTTATTATAAATTTTGTTTGATTTTTTTCTAATCCAAATTTGAAAGATGACTTTATGTTCATACAATACTGCATAAAATCTTTTGAAGAAAAAGGAAATCTTCCTTCCATTGAAAATATCATTCCATACTTATCGTTTCTTGTAAAAAAATCCTCTGAAACTGTTGTTATACAATCAAGAGCCATTGCAGAATTAGCTAAGTCATCTGGATTCCATATTTCTTCCGGTAATGCTTTTAATAAAACTGAGTGTAAGTCTTCAAAATCAAACTTCATGTTAAGTAAAATTGGGGCGCTAAACTTTCTCATCCACATTTTAATAAAATCACTCCAGTTTTTGGGCTTTTCAATTAAATTATGCATTTTTAAATATTTACTATATCCGCCAAATATTTCATCCCCTATATCACCTGCAAAAGTTACTACAGTTTTATGTTTAGATAAAATTTTATTAGTTAAATAATACATTGGTAAGTTCCAACTATATCTTGGTTCCTCTATATATTTTATAGACTTGTTCCAGTTTTCTAGAAATGTTTTTGGAGTAATTTTTACTTCTGTGTGATTTAGATTTATTTCGTTAGCAAATTTTTCTGCCACTTTAGCATCGCTATTATAATCTTCTTTATTTATTATATTTGGCTCAACTACTGTTGTAAATGTATTAAGAGAGCCTAGCTTTCTTTTTAAACATTGAGCAATTATTGATGAGTCAAGTCCCCCAGATAAAAACATACCAAAATCTCTTATACCTATAGCTGAGTTATTAACTGCTAATGTTAATTTCTCATAAAATTCTTCACGGATAAAATTATTGTTTGAATTTGGTTTTACAAGATTTCTAAAACTTGATTTTATTTTTTTACTACTAAGGTCGTAGATAATTGTTTCTCCAGGTAAAATTTTGTATATCCCATTGAATAGTGTTTGTCTAAGAACGTTTACCCCTAGAAGGCATGTACAAGCTAAACCAAGTCTGTCAATCTTTCTAGAATTAGGCACGTTATCAATTAATCCTTTAATTTCTGACGAAAAAACTATTCCATTTTTTATTTCAGAAAAATATAATGGTTTTATCCCAGCATGATCTCGCGATACTATTATTTCGTTGTTTTTTTTATTATAAAAAACAAAAGCATGCATTGAGTCTATCAAATTACATATAACCTCTTCATAGCTAAAATTGTCTAATAGCCATCCAAGCAATTCGGTATCGCAACTAGTCTTGGGATAGAATTTATTCTGAAATTTTTTTAATAGAAAGTCATAATTGAATATTTCACCATTATACGTAAGAACATTTCCTTTTTCAGTTATATGCGGTTGTGCACCGTCATTTGGTTTAGATGTTATTGCTAAAAGATTATGACCCAGGGTTAAATTTTCATTTGACCAAATAGAATTACCATCAGGCCCTCTATGAGTACAGTTGTCCATTATATTACGAACTAATCCTGGATTTTTTTCGGTTACTCCAAATATTCCACACATTTTAGACCTTCATTAAAAGAAATTTAAATAATAAATTTTAATAAAACTAAACATACTATTACGGTGAAGAAAAATTAGTTAATTTAAAAGATGGAGAAAACTCACAAAACTTATTTTTTGAAACAGCATAGACATACATTTTCTTATTCATTAAAATATATATACTGATTAATATCTGGGTATTTCTTTTTAAATTCTAAAAAAATTTTTTTCCACTCTTCTTGATCTTTTAAAGCAAGGTGTATATTTTTACCATCATCAAAATATTTAGAAGCTGGCATTGTTGCTATAACCACAAAAATAAATTTGTTTGATAATTTAAATAGCTCATCAATAAAATTTAGTACATCATCTTCAGGAATGTGTTCAACTACATCAGTACAAATTATACCATCATACTTTCCTTTTGGATAATCTGAGTACTCTTCCAGCCCAGGATCATACAAATATATATTTTTTAAATTCCAAAAATCTGATAAATTTGTGAATTCTTTATCTCCAATCTTAAATTTGTTTTTATATAAAAAAGCTTTACCACACCCAAAATCTAACAATGAATTACAATTATTTGTTTTGATTATTTCTTGTATCTTTAATATCCATTTTGTTAGAGAATAGCCCAAAAAAGTACTAAACCCTGGTTGATTTTTAATTCCATTTTCATGAAAGACTTTATATTTTTTTATAACTTCATAATAGTATTTAGAAAAACCATTCATAATCGTTTATTACAATAAATTAAATTAATTATAGATATAAATGCAATCAATAAATATAAAAAAGTTCAATTTAATATCTTTTAACTCAGTATTTACCTTAAATTTATTTTAATTTAAAATAATATAATAGAAGGATCTTCAAAAGTTACAAATTTATTATTATAACTTGTATTAGAATAATTAATTCAATGGAAAAACCTATTGTTGTCTATACTGATCACATAATTAACAAAACTTTATGCTACAATTTTGCGAAGGGATCAGATTCACTTTTATGCCATGTAAATAATTTTAGAGATTTTAATAAAACAATTGCCACATATGGCGTCCTTAGAGGAACTCTTGAAATTATTAGGAAATCTAAAAATTATTATTATATGGATCATGGTTATTTCAATCAGTCTAAAAGATCTTTTGAAAATAATCGTACTAATGTAATTAACTTAGATGGATATTTCAGAATAGTTTACAATAATCTTATTCACAATGGAGCTGGTAACTACCCTGATGATAGATTAAAAAAGCTTAAACTTGAAATACTTGAACAAAAGAAAAATGGCAGTTATATCATTTTATCTGAACCTTCAGATGCAATGAAAAAAGTTTATAATGTTCCCAATTGGGCAGAAGACACAACAAAACTTCTAAAAAGATATACGGATAGAAAAATTATCATGCATAATAAATTTTCTAAAGACCCCTTAAAGATTTTATTAAAAAATGCATGGGCTTTTGTTAGTTTACAATCCACAGCGGGTTTTATGGCAATGTTAAACGGTATTCCTTCATATTTTACTGATGTTTCACTTGAAAACATAAGCAAAATAAAAGATATTGAAAACCCAATAATTGATTACAATATATTTAATAGTTTAGCCTATGGTCAGTGGACACTAAAAGAGATAGAGTCCGGTGAAGCTTGGGAAAATATTTCTAAGAATAAATATTAAAAAAATTTGTTTAATTAGATTTACTTTGAATTGTAATATTAAAGCTTATTACTATTCTTTCTTCATTGGAAAGATTCTCATTTACTGAATGATCAAGATAACTCGGAAATAGAACTAAAGCTCCTTCTTTAGGGCTTATTCCATTTACTTGAGCATTAAGTAAATTAGGATTTACTGCTTTGGGGTATGTATAAACAGGTGCTGGTCTTGGATCATAAAAAACAATATCACCTGAATTTTTTGGTGCCCGAACATAATAAGCACCACTTATTGTACTATTACCATGCTGGTGTCTTAAATTTGCGGAACCTCCTGTATTTATTATTGCCCACATATTATTTATATTGATAGATTGTTTTTGTTTTTCCCAGTTCATATCAGTGATTACCTGCTCAATAGCTGGCAATATAAATTTTATAAAATCTTTAGGTTCATTTTCTTGCATATTAAAATCTTTTGAATGCCAGCCTTTAATATTACTTTTACTAATTCCTTGCTGATCTTTTGATTGAGTAATTTTAATAAATTTATACATTTGTTCATTAATTGAATGATAATTATCTAATTGTAGTGTCCAAACAGGTGTGGGAAAAAAAAGATTTGGCTTGTTCATAAATTATTTCTATATCAATTTATTAATTCAGTAAACTAGTCTAATTGAATCTATTAAAATAAATGAGTTTTCTTAATTATTTTTGGAACGAATATATTTTTTTATTAAATCTATAGTTTTATTTACTCTCCATTCGTAGAAATAGAACCTTTTCCTACCAGAAATAATTTTTGGATTATCCTTAATCAGGGTTTTTATGTAATTTGGAATTTTATATTTGTTGCTCAATGTTTGAAAAGTCTATTTTTAATAAAATACAATGAAATTTTATTTTCTATAGAAAAAGAAATTATTTTTTTATCATTTATTGAACCTTTTGGCTGCGCTATAATATTACAACCTTTTTTATTTAGTAATTTTATACTATCCGTGAACGGGAAAAAACCATCAGAAGCACAAACAAATGGTTTTTTTTTAAAATATTTATTCATATTTTTTATTGCAAAATTAAGTGCATCAAATCTGTTTGTTTGTCCATGACCCAAACCAACAGTTTGTTTATTTCTTGATAATACAACAGCATTTGATTTTAAGTGTTTAGCTACTTTGAGTGAAAATATTAAATCATTAATAGATTTTGATGACGCTTTTTTAACTGAAGATAAATTTAGAAATTTTTTATTAATCGGTGTAAAATCTTTAGTTTGGTATAAATCACCAAAAAGAGTAGATTTGAATTCAATATTTTGCTTTTTAATTTTTGGTATTTTTAATAAAATTAATTTTTTCTTCTGTTTTAAAATATCTAATGCGTTTTTATCAAAATTAGGTGCAACAACCATTTCATAAAAATTTTTATGTATTTTTTTTGCTAGTTGTAAATCTACTTTTCTATTTAAAAAAATTATTCCCCCAAATGCACTTTTAGGGTCACTTTTATAAGATTTAATAAATGCACTTGTAATATTATTAGATGAAGCAACACCGCACGGATTTGTATGTTTAATAATTATTGATGTAGGCTCACTAAATTCTGCCAAGCATTTTAGACCACTATCAAGATCAATTAAATTATTATAACTTATAGTTTTGCCGCTTATTTGAAAATTAAAAATAGAACTTTTTTGTTTGTTGATTATGTATGCTTTTTGATTTGGATTCTCACCATATCTAAGTATTATCTTTTTATTTTTGGTTTTCATCTAACCAATCAGAAATTATTTTATCATAACCAGAAGTACCTTTATAAATTTTACAAGCCATTTTTTTTCTAAAAGAAAGGTCCGTCACCCCATTATTTTTTTTTAAATTACTAACTAGTTTCTTATAGTCCTTAACATCCATAATGGGAGTAATATATTTAAAGTTTTTACCAGATGCTCTTAGTAAACTTGGGCCACCAATGTCAATCATCTCGATTTTACTATTAATATCTTTTCTTTTTAAGTATTTATGAAAAGGATACAAATTTACGATAACAATATCAATTTCAGGAATTTTTAATTTTAGAAATTGTTTTTTATGAAATTCATTTTCTCGCTTATAAAGAAGAGAGCTATATATTAATGGATTTATTGTTTTAACTCTTCCATCAAACATTTCTTTATATTTAGTTATTTTAGAAACATCCTTACATTTAAAACCCATATCCCTTATTTTGTTACCTGTTGACCCCGTTGAAATAAATTTATAATTATATTTACTTAGATTAGCACAAAGATACCGTAGGTTTTTTTTGTCAAATACTGATATTAAAGCATATTTCTGTTTTAAATTTTTTGTAATGACCATTTTCTTATAATTTTTTTATCAGATATTATACCTTTTATAACAATTTGTTTCGTTGGTTTAGTTTTATTATTATCAACGATTATACTGTCTTCTACAATTAATTCCACATCACTTTTAAATAGCCAAATATTATTTAAACTTGTTTTTAAAATTATATTTTTTTTACTATTTGTAAAATTAAATGCCATTCCTTCAGCTAAGTGAAACCTAATATGGTAAACTAATCTGTTATCTGTATTTTTATAAGAAATAAAACTGTCCTCACCCTCTAATTTATCAAAATCTGTATTTATGATTAATTTCCTTTTAATTATTTTATTAAATTTTTTTAAATATCCATTGTGTGAACCTTCAAATATTTCTTCTCGTTCATTGGATTCTCTTCTAAATACTACTGATTGAGGAAACCTTATGTGGGGATTGGCTTCCTTTATCTCACTTATATTTGTGTTTTGTAAAATAATAGTGGAATGAGCTGCACTATACCTTAGGTATTCAGGATTTTTACCAAAATTTTCAGATGCACCACAGTTTGTAAATATTTTTTCACCAAAACCACTTAACTCTAGGGATAAAGTACCTGCGCTTAAATTAGAACTTATCATATCTTTGTTTGGCTGAACGACATCAAAAAAAACTTTTTTGTTTTTATCTGAATAAAAAGCAATTCCATTATCTACATTTGAAAAAATTCTTTTCTTTAAAAAATTTTCTTTATTTAAAGAATTAAAAATTTCTTTTGTATAAATATTATTTGAACCATTAAATAAAGGGATAGATCCATCTTTATGAAAATATTCATTTAAAACAGATGTCATTTTCAATATTAATTCATCAAATATGTTTGCTTCTTTATTTTGAAAAAAAAGAAAGATACTTTTAATTTCAATTAAGTTATTTATAAATTTTGAATGCTCCAACACATTGTAACTTTTATGCATTCCTAATTTATCAATTTGATTATCAGCAACAAATTTTGCATATCCTATATTTTTATTGTTTATTTTTTTAATTATGAAACATGACAATAAATAACCAGTAATATCAAATGAAGTAATTTGTGTAATTTTTTTGTTGTTAAAATCAAATAAGACTCTTTGAATATGAAAATAAATTATTGAATCCAGTTTTTTTTTATTTCTTGGACTGGATGATGAATTTATATATTCGTAATTATATAAGAGATTAATTAGTCTCTTTGATGGTAAATCCTTACTCCAAGGAAAGCCCAACTTATTCTTATTAATTTGAAACCATCTAAAAATAGACTCTTTTGATAAATTTATACCAATTTTTCCTCCTAATTTATTTGAAAAATTTAAAAAATCAAAGTTATGTACATTTTTACTATTATTTTTGTAAAAATTTTTTTTAAAAATAAATGATTTTACTTGATTGTAATTAGTATAGTCAATTTTTCTAAAATTTAAATCGTTATACGAGTAATTTTTATTTGATTTAAATTTTAAAATTATAAAAATAAAAAATAATTTTTTAAATATTAAAATCATTTTATTTTTTTAAGATTTGCAGCAAAATACCCGTCTATATTATTATTCAATATTTTATCTGGGATTGTAATCATTAGATTGTTTTTTACTAGTTTTGAAAATTTGTGACTTTCTTCTGTTAATGTAAAATTATCAATTAAAAAATTATTATTATTTCTAAGGAATTTATTAATCTGATCAAAAGTCTCATTTTTTATAAAAGAGCAAGTCATATAAAGTATATTACCACCTACATTTAATAAATGAGCTGCATTTTCTAGCATATTTTGCTGTAAACTATTAAGTCCATCAAAATCAGGCATTTTATTTTTAAAAAATATTTCAGGATTTTTTCTTATTGTTCCAATTGCTGAACATGGAGCATCAATTATAATAAAATCAAACTTTTCATTTTTATCGAAATTTATAAAATCCCTATTTAATATTGTTGGATTAAATTTAAGACGATTCAAATTAGATTTTAGAACTTGTATTCTTCTCTTGCTCTTATCATTAAGTGTAACTTCTAAGTTTTTGGAGAGAAGCTGGAATGCTTTTCCTCCAGGAGCAGCGCAAGCATCTAAGAACTTTAAATTTTGATTCTTAAATATAATATTATTTATTGGAAAGAAGGACGAGAAATCTTGTACCCACCAATCACCTTTTAAAAATGATTTTTTACTTTCTATTTCCTTTTTATTTATCAGAAAACCTGATGTGCTACTTGTTCTAACTATATCCTCTTCAAATTTATTTAATTTTTCCTTGTTTTTAAAAACTATATGAACATCTGGTTCTTTGTAGAAATTTTCAACAAATTGTTTTTTTTCATTTGTTGTTAAAGAGGTTGTGCTTTTTCTAAACCATTCTGGTAAATCTTGATAATTAATCTTAATATCTTTTAATTTTTTTTTATTTTTAGCTATCGCTTTTAAACTAGCATTTATAAGTGCTGGATAAAGTTTTAATTTTTTGGAAATTTCAACTGAACAGTTTATAACAGCATATTCCTTAAAGTTTAAAAATACAATTTGAGTTATTGCACTGATTAATAAAATTTTCTCATGATCTCTTAATTTTTTCTTTATATATATTTTCAATATTTTTAAGCTATGTAAATGAAGCCGCATAGAATTTAAGGTTACATTAAATATAAAAGATACATCTTCTTTTTTATGTTTATCAACTATTTTTTTTATAGATGTATTCTCTAATGTATTGTTAAATTTATAAATCAAAAATAAAATATTATGAATATCAAATCTTATTTTTTCACCTTTAATCATAATTTTAAATAATCTATTATTTATTGAAATTAATTATATAATAAATATCAAAAATAAAATATATTGAGTTATGCGTGGTAATCTTGAAACAATCGTTGGTGCAATGTTTGCGGGTAAAACAAGTGAATTATTAAAAAGAATACTTTGGGCTAAACATCAAAACAAAAAAATTATAGTAATCAAACCAAGCTTAGATGACAGATACTCTAATGAAAAAATCATTACCCATAATGATTTGAGTCATGAATGTTATTCAATGAATGATTGGCCTACGACTTTAAAAAAATTTAATTTTGAAAAAAGTGAAGTTGACATGGTATTTTTAGATGAAATTCAGTTTATGGATACAAAGCACACACTAAATAATGTAGAAATAATTTTGAATAAGGGAATAGATGTTGTTTGCGCAGGCCTTGATCAAGATTCAAGAGGAAAGCCCTGGGAAACATCTTCAATGCTTCTGGGTCTTTCTGACAAAATTATTAAAATTTATGGTTTTTGTAATGTTTGTGGAATTGAGGCAACAAAAACCTATAGAAAAACAGAAGGTGGTGAGAGAACACAGGTAGGTGCTGCAAATATCTATGAGCCTAGATGTTTAAAGCATTGGGAGCCAAGATAGTTTTTTATATATTTTGTCTATCTTGAATTAAATTATCTACAACTGATGGATCTGCTAATGTTGAAGTGTCTCCTAAATTTTCAAAATCATTTGAGGCAATTTTTCTTAAAATTCGTCTCATAATTTTTCCTGATCTTGTCTTTGGTAGGCTGGCAGTAACATGAATAAAATCAGGTGTAGCAATAGGACCAATTTTTTCTCTAATAGTTTTTTTTAAATCCAATACTAAATCGTCTGAATAAGCTACTCCAACTTTGAGAGAGACATAACAATATAAACCATTCCCTTTAACATCATGAGGATATCCCACGACTGCCGCTTCAGAAACGTCCGTATGAGATACAAAAGCACTTTCTATTTCTGCAGTGCCTAAATTATGACCGGACACAATAATTACATCATCCACTCTACCTGTAATCCAATAATATCCATCTTTGTCTCTCTTACATCCATCGCCTGTAAAATATTTTCCATCAAATTGTGAAAAATAGGTGTCAATAAACCTTTTATGATCTCCGTAAACTGTTCTCATTTGACCTGGCCATGAACGTTTCATACATAGCATCCCTTCACATTCTCCTTCTAGTTCATTTCCCTCCTTATCAACTATGCAAGGCTCAATTCCAAAAAAGGGTTTTGAAGCAGAACCTGGCTTCAATTTTATAGCACCAGTTTGAGGAGAAATTAAAATTCCCCCTGTTTCTGTTTGCCACCAAGTATCAACAATTGGACATTTTGAATTACCTGGTACTTCATAGTACCATTTCCAAGCTTCTGGATTTATTGGTTCACCAACTGTTCCTAAAAGTTTTAATGATGATCTGTTTGTTTTTTTTACAAAACTATCACCTTCTCTCATTAAAGCTCTAATTGCTGTAGGGGCTGTGTAAAATATATTTACTTCATGTTTATCGACTATTTGCCAAAATCTAGAGAAGTCAGGATAATTAGGAACACCTTCAAACATTAAAGTTGTAGCACCATTAGCAAGTGGACCATAAATTATATAACTGTGACCAGTAATCCAGCCAATGTCTGCGGTACACCAATATATATCTCCATCATTGTAATTAAAAATATATTCATGTGTCATTGAAGCATAAACTATATAACCACCAGTTGTGTGCATTACGCCTTTAGGCTTACCAGTTGACCCAGACGTATATAAAATAAATAAAGGATCCTCAGCGTTTAAGACTTCTGGTTCACAAAAACTATCAACATCTTTTAAAATATCATCATAAAATATATCTCTATCTTTTTTTAGCTCTATCTCTTTATTTGTTCTTTTAACAACTAAACATTTTTTAACATCCGGACATGTTTCTAGTGCCTTATCCGTAGTTAATTTCAAAGGAATAGTTTTTCCACCTCTAACTCCTTCATCTGCTGTTACTACATATTCTGATTTACAATCTTTTATTCTACCTGCTATTGACTCTGCAGAAAAGCCTCCAAATATTATTGAGTGAACTGCTCCAATTCTTGCGCAAGCTAACATAATGTAGGCCAACTCAGGTATCATTGTTAAGTATATTGTTACTCGATCACCTTTTTTTACTCCAATTTTTTTTAGTACATTTGCTGCTTTTGATACACTTATTAGAAGGTCTCTGTAGGTTATTTTCTTTGTTTCATTTGGATCATCACCTTCCCAAATTATCGCAACTTTATCAGGATTATTTTCAGCATGCCTATCTATACAATTATAAGATACATTAAGATTACCGTCTTCAAACCATTTAATACTAACATCATCTTTAGAATATTTTATATCTTTTATTTTTTTAAATTTTTTGATCCAATCGACCCTTTGTGCTTGATCTGCCCAAAATTCATCATTGTTTTGAAGAGAATTATCATACATTGAAGAATATTTATCTTCATTAACCTTTGCATGTTCAAGCCACTCTTTTTTAATTTCCATAATAAGAGAGTAATTCTTATTTATTTAAATATCAACAAGTAATTATTTTTTTAAGCTAATTTGACATTTTAATTATTATTTCCCATTCAGTTTTTTTTAAAGGCATTACAGAGAGTCTACTTTGTTTAACAAGTGCAATATCTTTTAACTTACTGTTTTCTTTTATCTGATCAAGAGAGACTTGGTTTTTTAGTTTTTTTGTTGCCTTAACATCAACTACAACAAAACGGCCTGTTTTATCTGTAGGATCTGGATAATATTCTTTTACTACTTTAACAATACCAACAATACTTCTTTCTGTAACTGAATGATAAAAAAAACATAAATCATTTTTTTTCATCTCTTTCAAATTATTTCTAGCTTGATAATTTCGGACTCCATCCCACATGGATGCACCCTCCTTGACTTGGTTATCCCAAGACCATGCATCAGGTTCAGATTTCAATAACCAGTATTTCATTTAAATATTTCTTCAGTTTAAATTATTTACAAGATTAAATTTATAATACACTTCTTACTCTTAATCTAGGCATTGGTTTAAAAAATAAATCATTTCTATCTTTTTTGTAAAATTTCATACATGCCCATGCAATCATAGCAGCATTATCAATCATCATTTCCTTTACTGGATAGTATATCTCAATATTTTTATTAATAAAAAAATTTTCAAATTTTTTTTTTATATACTTATTATTAGATACACCCCCTACAACTGAAAGTGATTTAACATTTACTTTATATAATTTTAGTCTTTCTAATCCTCTTTCAAGTTTTTCTATTAGTAGATCGGAAATATTTTTTTGAAAAGATGCAGATAAATCTTGAATAAATTTTTTATCAATTTTATTTTTTTTTGTTAAAATATTTATGTATGTTTTAATCCCAGAAAATGAAAAATTGAAATTTTTTTCTTTTGCTAAAGGTTTTGGTAAAATAAATCTATTTTCATCTCCTCTCACTGCCTCTCTTTCAATCTCAGCACCACCTGGATATGATAGTCCTATTAATTTTGCAGTTTTATCAAAAGCTTCTCCAATTGCATCATCAACACTCTGACCTAATAGTTCAATATTGCGCTCATCCTTCATAAGGTATACTTGAGTATGTCCTCCTGTTAAAAGTAAGACCACACTTGGGAATTTAATATCATTATTAAAACTTGTGGAAAGGATATGACCTTCAAGATGGTTGATTGGAATGAATGGTTTTTGAAAAGAAATTGCTAAAGATTTTGTAAAAGTTGATCCAACCAATAAACTTCCTATAAGTCCTGGTCCACAAGTAGCTGAAAATACATCTATTTCATTTGGATCTATATTTTTTCTAGAAAACAATTCGTTAGTCATAATTTGAATTTTTTCTAAATGTGACCTGGAAGCTAACTCTGGAACAACACCTCCATGTATTTTATGAATTTCCTGAGAAAAAGTAATATGTTCTACAATAGAGCTGTTTTCCATTAGACATATTGATGTTTCGTCGCACGATGTTTCTGTAGCAAATACAAGCATATTTATTTTGGTATAGTATTTTACACTGTTAAACAACAAACTAATAATGCTAAAAAAAGGGCATGAAAAAAGTTTTTGATAGTTTTTATGTTTTTTCTAAATTTTCTTTAAGTTTTATTCTTCTATTATGTGTTTTTTTCTTAATTTATCTTCTCTATACGAATTATAATAATGAAGATGAAGTATCAAAACTTCAGATTGAACTAGAAAATGAACTTAGGGAAAGTATTAATGAAAATTCTAAATTTATAAAAAATATATCTAAAGAAATATTAGAAACAAAAACAACCTTAACAAATATAGAAAAACTTATTAAAGAAGATTCAAATAAAGAATCAAAAGTTGATTTGACGTCAATAAATGAAAGTATAGAATTATTAAACAAGAATTTCAATTCTCTAAGTTATGAGATTTCCTCTATAAAAAATAAAAATATTGAAGATCAGTCTAATAATAATCCTGAACTAGTAAATCAATCTATCAATGAACTAGTTGAGTTAATAAAAATTAAATATGAAAACAACATGGATTTTGATAGGGAGCTCAAATACCTTGAAACAATTTTACAAAATAATAATAACCCTATTTTAGAAAAATTATCGATCCTAAAAAGAAATAAATACAAAGGTCATTCATTTTTAGAAGATCAATTTAATGAAGAAGTTAATTTATATTTGAAGAATATTGCTAATAATAATAGTTTATTTAATAAAATTTTTTTACCTTACATAAATCTTTCTCCATCTTCAGAAAATATTATTTCAGATGAAAAAATTCTAATATTAGAGGAAACTAAATTTTTTATAAAAAATAGAAACATAACTAAAGCTTATATCACTATAAGTAAGATAGAAAATTATAATGTTTTTTTTAAAGTATCGTTGAATGAAATGAAAAACTATAATGCTTTTATAACAGAAATATCAAAATTAAATAATGTATAGATTATCAATTTTTGTATTGCAGTTTCTAATATTAATCATAGCACTCACTTTTATTTTTACCAATCCATTTATTATATCCTTAGATATAGGAAATTTAAAATATTCTTTTTCTTCAAATTTACTTTCCGTTTTTTTTATATCTTTTATTTTTCTGTTATATTTGGTGTTTTATTTATTTTTCCGATCAAGACTTTCACTCGGTAAATATTTCTTAAAAAATAAATATAATAAAATCGAAAAAGGTTACTTACACTTTGTCGACGCAATGATAGCTGTTGCAAACAAAGATAACAAGACAGCCTTAAAATCACATAAAAAAATGGTTAGTTATCTCAAAGATGATCCATCGTTATCTTTGTTACTAAAGGCTGAAGTTTTAAAGATTGAAAAAAAATTTCCAGAATTAAATAATATTTATGAAGATATGATTAAATCAAAAAAAACCGAAACACTTGGATATAGAGGTTTAATGGAACAAAATTTAAGAAATCAAGATTATCATCATGCCTTCTTATATGGAGAAAAATTATTTTCAATTAATCCAAATATTGAAAAACTTTATGATACACTAATATTTATTGCTGCAAAAACAAAAAACTGGAATCAAATAGTTTTATTATCAGATAAAGCTTTTTCGCATAAAATAATAAGTAAAAATGATTTAAATGAAAATAAATCAGTAGGATTTTATGAAATAGCTAAAATAAAATATGATAGTGATATTAAAGATTCATTAAAAAATATTTTGAAAGCATTAGATTTGAAAAAAAATTTTCCTCCATACGTAAAGCTTCATCTAGAAATTATTGCTGGTTTAAATGATAAAAGAAACCTTAAAAAATTAATCAAGAAATATTGGAGTTTAAATCCAAACTCTCTGCTTCGTTCTATCATAATAAAAATACTTAATGATAATGATCTTACCAAGATAAAATTTATAAATGAAATAATTAACAATAATGCTAGCGAAGATGAATCCAAAAAACTTTTAATTTATTTTGCTATAAAAAATTCAAACTGGGATGTTGCTAGAAAAAATATATCAGGTATGATTGGAGTTAATCCATCAAAAGAAATTTGTTATTTTATGTCAGATATAGAGCTCGGAGAAAATAATGATAAACAGAAAAGTGATGCTTGGATCATGAGAGCTGAAAATGCTAGTATAGAAGATACATGGATTTGTAGAATTTCAAATCAAACTCAAGATGAATGGAGTGCTTTATCAAATTCTGGAAATTATAATTCTCTTGTTTGGACAACTCATAAAATGCTAAGACAAAATAATAATTAATATGAAACTACATTTCTTTATAGGATATGATTCTAAAGAAGATATTGCTTACAGAGTTTGTAAACATTCACTTTTAAAACGTTCTAGTATTGATGTGAGCGTTGTTTCTTTAAAACTAGACGAACTTATAGCTAAAAATTTATATACTAGAAATGTTGATCCATTAGCTTCTACACAATTCACCTATTCCAGATTTTTAGTTCCTAAACTTATGAATTATCAAGGTTGGGCAGTTTTTTGTGATTGTGATTTTATTTTCTTAGGAGATGTTTCAAATTTATTAAATAATCTTGATGAGTCAAAAGCGGTTTATTGTGTTCAACATGACTACACACCTAAAGAAAAACATAAGATGGATGGACAAAAACAAACTATTTACCCGAGAAAAAATTGGTCTAGCTTTATTTTATACAATTGCTCTCATCCAAGCACAAAGAACCTTACGGTTGAAAAAGTAAATAATGAAACTGGCGCATATCTCCATCAATTTAAATGGTGCAAAGATGATGAAATTGGTTCTTTAGATGAAAGATGGAATTGGTTAGAGGGTTGGACTTCAGGTCATAACAATAAAAAACCTTATGCAGTTCATTATACACGAGGCGGACCTTGGTTTTCCGAATGGCAAGATGTTGAATTTGCAAATGAATGGCTGCTGGAAAGAGATGAATATCTTTCTAAAAAGTTTAATTCAAATACCTAAAATATTATTGAAAAATTTAGAATTTTTTAAAAAGTTTTTTTTATCAACTAAACTAACGGAATTATACCAAGGCGTATTATCTGTTTTTTGATTCCAATAATGAAAAACAGCAAAATTTTCTGGCTTAATTAAAATTGTTTTCACACCCAATGCTCCAGCTAGATGGGCAGTACTGTTACTAATTGTAACAAATACATCTAGCGACTTTAATAGCGAAGCAATACCTTCAAAATCATTGAACAAATCTAGACCCCCTATTTCCAGTAATTTATTTTTTGCATTTTTATTGAAACTATTAATTTCATTTTTTACATCTCCATATTGTAAATTAAATATATGACAGTTACTAAGATTAAAAATTTTATTAAAATCTTTGAGGTTAAGCGATTTGTCCGTAGCAAATTTATTATTAAAACTCTTCCATGATAATCCAATTTTGTATTTTTTTTTATAAATTGACAATCTTTTTTGCATATCCTCAAAATTTCTTTTATCTACTTTTAAAAACGAATTATTTTTAAAATCTTTAATATTCTTACGATAATACCTTCCCAGGCTTCCAGCATAAATTAAATTATTAATTTTTTTAAACTTCTCATCATCATTTGTAATAGATCCAAGACTAACAAATTTTTCACTATATTTTGGGAATGATCTTTTGTAGATATTTAACAAACGAGAATCACATTCTATAATTACATTATCAATATCATTTAAAAGATCTCCATACATAGAGCTATAAAGAATTTCATCCCCAACTCCCTGTTCACGCACAATTAAAAATTTACCTCTTTTATTATTCAGGGTACTTGATCTATATATTTTGCTATTTATTTTTTTAACATAGTTATTTTTCTCTCTAAAATCTTCTAAATCCAATCTTCCATCAAAGTAATTCCAACCATTTTCAAAATCGTTATCCTTTAGATAAATAAAAGAAATAGTTTTTTGAATATCGCCATCATTATTTTTCATTTCTAAGGCTTTAAAGCTATTTTTCATAGCTTCTTGATGATCATTTAAATCAAAATAAATTTTTGCCAAATTGTTATAGATATAAGCATTATTTGGGTTTACTAAAAGAGCCTGATTGTAATAATCTATAGCTTTATTATAAGATAATTCTTCTCTATAAAATCCTGCAATATTATTTAATACAACAAAAGATAACTTATCGATCTTTAATGCTCTTAAATAATATTCCTCTGCTTTTACTTTTTCATGTTTTTCATGGTATGTTCTCGCTAAAGAATTTAATGCTGAGATATTTTTTGAGTCTATTTGTAAAATACTTTCAAATATTTTTATTGCTTCATCATAATTACCCTCATGAAATAGACACTGACCTATTATACTTAAAGAAACTAAATCTTTATTATTTTTTTTAAGATAAAATATGCAAATTTTTTTCGCTTCTTCAATTCTATTCAATTTGTAAAGAACAAAAGATTTGTCTTTTTCTACATTTTCAATTGTCTTTATTTTTAAAATATTTTCAATTGTATTTAGTGCCTCATAATAATTTGCTTCCACAATATCCATATTGTAAAGATTAATCATTGCTTTTAGATTTTTTTCAACTTTTATTAAATGATTATAATTAATTCTAGCTTCTTTATTAAAGTTTAGATTTTGCTGAATAACTGCTAAGTTATAACGTAATAAATTATTATCTTTATTTTTTTTAAAAATTTTTTGAAGCTCTTGATAACTTTTTAATTTATCACCCTCTTCAAATCTTTTGAGAATAATATTAATTTGAGAAACTAAATTCATTATTTTTTTCCACAATATTATTTATTTGCTCAATTGTTTCACTTATTGAGCTTTCTATTCCTAAAACTTTTATATTTTTATACCATATTGAAGATTCACTACTAGTATTCCAATAGAAATACGTTGATGATTTTTTTGGACATATTAATATTGTAGGTATTCCAAGCGCTCCTGCAAAATGAGCAGTTGAGTTACTAACTGTTATAAACAAATCTAAGTTTTTTAGCAAACCCATACAAGATTCAACATCATTGAATAAATCTAAATCATCAAATATTTTTAAATATTTATTCTGACTAGATAAATATTCTTTATCATTCTCAATATTTCCATATTGTAAATTTATAATTAGTCTATCCCTGGTGAATAATGGTTCAAAATCTTTGATAGATAGTGATTTTAAACTTCCATAAATATTTATAACACTTTTCCATGAAATACCTATTTTTAGTTTTTCTTTGCAATTAGATAGTTTTTCTTTGTACTCAGCAATAATATCATTTCTAGCTAATAGATAATTACTATTATTAAAGTCAGTTTTTCTTTTTCTAAAAAATTGCATCATACTTCCAGCGTATATTACATTATCAAATTCAGATATCTTTGAATTATTTGAATAGTATCCATCTTCAACAAAAATATCATTTTGAAACGATCGACTAAAAACTGATACCAGTCTTTTATCAGCTTCAATTTTAATATTTTTAAAATTATTAATCATATCTTTATATATAGAACCAAATAAAATCTCTTCACCAATTCCTTGTTCTCTTAAAATTAGTAATTTATTTTCTGAATTTATTTTTAAATTGGCAAACAGATTTTTTTTAACTAGTTCAAAATTATTTAATTTGACTTTATTTTTTTCAATCAATAATCTTGAGTCAAATAAATTCCATGAACTTGAAAAATTATTCAATTTTAATTGTAAAGTACAATAAGCATACATTAGCTTATAATCGTATGGATTAATTTTAATTGCCTTATCGTAGTAAATTTTAGCTTCTTTTTCTTTATTTTCTCTACAATAACATATTGCTATATTAGATAAAATTTCTTGATTATTTGGGTCTAAATCTAATGCTTTATTGTAAATTTTTATAGCTTCTAATACTTTATCTTGAAGGCTTAAAACATTGCCTAAATTTACTATTGTTTTAGAATTATCAGATTCAATCTCATGAGCATTTTTAAATACTGTATATGCTTCATCTAATTTCTCTAATTCAAGTAAACAAATGCCTAAATTATTATAACTATCAACATATTTACTATTTATCTTAATTGCTTGCTCAAAATAATTTTTTGCTTCATGAAAGTTACTATTTTTAAAATATATCAACCCTTTGATATTATAGGCAAAGAAATCTTTCTCTTCTAATTTTGAAATATTATCTATGTATTTTTTTGCTTTATTAAAATTATTTTTTAAAAAATAGATGTAAGCTTTATCACGAATTGCTTCATAATGATCTTTATCTATTCTAAGAATTAAATTAATATTTGCTAATGCTTCATCTAATAGAGATTTGGTTAAGAGTAATTTATAAATTTTAGATATACATACGATATTACTCTTATCGATTAACAAAATTTTTTTTAAAGAATTTATTGTCGTATCTACATCACCCATTTTTTGTGCTATTTGTGATAGCACATTTAGAACATTAATATTTTTATGGTATTTTGTTGATAGTTTTTTAATATCTTCGTAGGCAACATTTTTATCTATGTTGTTAAATGTATTAACTATTTTTTTTAGTTTATTTTCTAAGTTAGACATAAAAAAACCCAGTCTTTAAAAGACTGGGTATAATAAAAAGATATTTGGGTTTTTAAAGAATTATCTTCTTTGACCAAATAATTGTAGTAATAATATGAATAGATTTATGAAGTCCAAATACAGTTTTAATGCACCCATCAATGCTTTTTTTGATCCTATTTCTTCACTATCACTACCGTAATACATATTTTTGATATTTTGAGTATCGTATGCTGTTAATCCTACAAATACTAGAACACCAATAACGGATATTGCAAATTGTAATGCTGTTGAACCAACAAAAATATTAACAACACTCGCAATAATAATACCAATTAGTCCCATAAATAAGAAACCACCAAGTTTTGTTAAGTCTCTTTTTGTTGTATATCCATACAAGCTCATCGCACCGAATGTACCTGCAGTAATGAAAAATACCCTTGCTATAGAAGTTTGAGTAAATTCAATAAATACTGAAGCGAGAGATAATCCCATAATACTTGCAAATAACCAAAATGTTATTTGAGCTGCGGATACTGACATCCTATTAATTCTAGCACTCAAATAAAAAACAAATCCTAGCGGAGCTAGCATAACGATCCATTTTAGTGGAGATCCAAAAAGTAATGCACCCACTTGAGTTACACCCACGATTTGACCCATTTCATTAGTAACTATGGATGCTTTTCCAAAAAAGTAAGCAATAAATCCAGTAAGTAACAAGCCAATTGTCATGTAATTGTAGACTTTAAGCATGTACGCTCTCAAGCCTTCATCAATTGCCGCCTGATCTACTGATTTAGTATAAGATCGTTGATTAAAGTCTAAAGCCATAATTTCTCCTTTTAATTATTACTAATATCGCTATAAATCCGACAATTTCAAGGCATTTTGTAAAAATAGTATGAAGTATAGAAAACTAGGGACTACAGATTTAGAAGTAAGCGTTATTTGTTTAGGGACAATGACCTGGGGAGAACAAAATAACCAAGAAGACGGTTTTAAACAAATGGATTATGCAGTTGAAAGAGGTGTCAATTTTTTTGATACTGCTGAGGTTTACTCTATACCAACTAGAGCGGATACTTATGGCAAAACAGAAGAAATAATTGGTAATTGGTTTGCTCAAAACAATAAACGAAAAGATGTAATTTTAGCAACTAAAATTTGTGCAAAAAGTGAAGGGAATAGTTGGATTAGAGATGGGGGACCAAATCTAATTTTTGATAAAAAAAATATTAATGAAGCTGTTGATGGCAGTCTTAAAAGATTAAAAACTGATTATATAGATTTATATCAACTTCATGCACCAGAGAGAAAAGTACCAAAGTTTGGAAAACTAGATTTTGAATATGATCCTGAAGATTCATGGGTTGAGTTAGAAGAAGTGTTATCTTGCCTCCAAGATTTAATTAAGCAAGGAAAAGTAAGACACATAGGTGTCTCTAATGAAACACCTTGGGGCGTGATGAAATATATGAAATTATCTGAAGAAAAAAATCTTCCCAGGATGATGTCTATTCAAAATGTTTATAGTTTAGTAAATAGAATTTTTGATATCCATAACTCTGAAGTATCAATAAGAGAGAATTGTGGTTTACTCGCTTACTCCCCTTTAGCAGGTGGAAGATTAAGTGGAAAATATATTGGTGGTAAAAATCCACCTAATACAAGATTTACATTATGGGCAAATCGCTTTGATAGACACAATACAATGAGAGGAGAAAATGCTATCGAAAAATATGTTAATCTTGCTAATAAGTATGGCATAGCACCCTCAACCTTTGCTAATGCATTTGTAAATGATCGTCCATTTGTTACAAGCAATATAATTGGAGCTACAACAATGGAGCAACTTAAAGAAAATATAGATAGTATTGATGTCACATTATCAAATGATATGTTAAAAGAAATTGAAGATATTCATCTTTATGATCCAAATCCTTGCGTGTAATAATTATGTATATAAAAAATGAAATATAGAAAATTAGGTAATACAGATATTGATGTAAGTGTCATTTGTTTAGGCACAATGACTTTTGGTGAGCAAAATAGTCAACAAGAAGGTTTTGATCAAATGGATTATGCAATTGAAAGAGGTGTCAATTTTTTTGACACGGCTGAGCTATACGCTGTCATGCCGAGAAAAGAAACTTATGGCAAAACAGAAGAAATAGTTGGTAATTGGTTTCATGAAAGAAAAAATAGAGACAAAATTATTTTAGCTTCAAAAATAGCTTCAAAATCAGATGGCCTTGAGTGGATTAGAGAAGGATCAAAAAGTTTAGGTTTTGATAAAAAAAATATGAATGCTGCAATAGATGAGAGCCTTAAAAGATTAAAGACTGATTATATTGATCTATATCAATTACACTGGCCTGAAAGAAAGGTTCCAAAATTTGGAATTTTAGATTTTGAATATGATGCTAGTGATAATGATTGGACTACTGTTGAAGAAGTTTTATATAATTTAGACCAAATTGTTAAATCAGGCAAAATTAGATATGCCGGTTTATCTAATGAAACACCATGGGGTGTAATGAAATACCTTCAAATTTCAAAAGAAAAAAATCTTCCACGCATGATGTCAATACAGAATGTTTATAGTTTAGTTAACCGAGTATTTGATATTCATAACTCTGAAGTTTCAATAAGAGAGAATTGTGGTTTACTCGCTTACTCCCCTTTAGCAGGTGGAAGATTAAGTGGTAAATATATTGGGGGAAAAAATCCGGAAAAAGCAAGGTATACTCTTTGGCCAAGACGATTTTCCAGACACCATACTGAAAGAGGAGAAAGTGCAATAGAAAAATATTTTGAACTTGCTCAAAAATACGAAATAGCACCATCTACATTTGCTAACGCTTTTGTAAATGATCGTCCATTTGTTACAAGCAATATAATTGGTGCTACGACCATGAACCAGCTTAAAGAAAATATTGATAGTATTGATATAACGCTTTCAAAAGAAATATTAAAAGAAATTGAGGAAATACACTTATCTGATCCTAATCCTTGTGTTTAATCTTTATATTTTAATTTTATCTAATAACCTACGCACATCCTCAACATAACTTCTATCCCATAAATAAACATTTAATAATGAATAATACAATTGATAAACTGGTTCATATTCTAAATAATATTTATCAACTTTGATATGATCGTTATATTTATCTAAAAAATTATTATCAATAAATTTCGGGTTAAACCACCTCAAATAAGAAATTTCTAATTCATTGTGACCATAAAATGATCCCGGGTCAATAAAACCTACAAATTTTTTATTTTTAAAAAGTATATTTCCTTCCCATAAATCGCCGTGTAATAATGATGGCCTTGGATTAGTTGGAATAAAATTATCCATTTTTTTAATCAATAAATCAATTTTAGTATTAATTGATTTATCCATAGGCTTATTTTTGTTAACTAAATCAAAAATGTAAGATAGTCTTTTATCTGTATAGAACTCTTTCCAATTTTTAGATTTAGAATTTATCTGCTTTAAACCACCAATCTGTGTATCAAAATCAAAACCATAATCTTGATTCTTTATTGAATGAATAGAAATTATGGAATTTAACAAATCAACATGTGTTTTTTCTGGTTGATCATCATTATTATCTATGAAAGACATGATTAGAAATCTATCATTATAGTTAATAATATTTGGAAAATAATTAAACTTTTGTCTATTAAAAAATACAAGATTATCCCTTTCAGATTTTATAGCATTAAATTTATGATTATTTTTGTAATAATATTTAACAATAAACTCCTTACTGTCATTTGTAATAATTTTTAAACAATTTATACCAAAAGAATCTGATAATAACTTGCTATCTATAATTTTTTTATTATCTAAAAGTTTTTCAATTTCTATAATGATACTTTTTTCAATCATACAAAATGTCCAAAAAAATTAATTTTCAGTTTCTAATTTCATATTTCGGATTAATACCATATGTTTTAACTTTTTTAGATAAATACTATTTTTTAGTAGTTGAGGAAGAAGACCTACTTAATTTTGTTACTTACTATAGTCTAATTATAATTGTTTTTATTGGATCAATAAACTGGAATTTAAAAAATAATCCACCCACTCATATAGTAATATACGGTTTTTTGCCTAGCTTATTTGCTGTTATAATTATTATATTAAGCCTTCTTAACATTAATATTTTAATAATTTTTATTTTAATAATTTTACTTTTGTTAACTCAGTTATTTTTTGACTATATTATATTATTTGCAAACGAAACAAATAAACAGGCATTTTACTATCTTAGGCTACCTTTAACGATTTTGATTATCCTATTTTTACTTCTTATTTCATTGTAAGGCTGATACAACCAATATTTCTACCTGCATGATTTTTTAACTCAAACTTTTCTTTTTTTTCCAAATTTTTTAATTCTACTTTACTCATAACTTTAAATTTTTTAAAAATATTTAGTATAGCAATTGGAATAGCTCTTTCATTTCCGTCTGTAATTTTAATTACCCCACTAATCTCGTTTTGGAAATCAACAAATAAAAAAACACCTTCAGCCCCACTTTTACAAAATATTCTTCCTTTTGAAGCTTTTATTACTTTTGTATCAAAACTCACAGTTCCTCCAATAAATTCGGGATTTTCTAAAATTGAATTAACTAAAGTTCTTACTTGATCACTATAATCAAAATTATTTTTATAACTTTTAATCAAATTATTTAATGCTTTTGATATAGATTTAATTTTGAATGAGTATTGTGGCGCACTACAACCATCTAGAGAGAAATTTTTCTTTGACAATTTGCTTTCTGTAAATTTATTAAAAATTTTTCTAATATTTTTTTGATGCAAGTGACTATAATCAAGATAGTTTGTAATGCTCTGATTATTGACCAAACAGCTTGTTAACATCCCTAAGTGTTTACCTGCACAATTGTTATGTAGTTCGTTAAATTTTTTTCTAGAATATATTATTTTTTCATATGCCCTTTTATCTAATGGCGCATGAATACCACATTGTAAATTTTTTATTTTTAAGTTTATTTTTGAAACCCATTTTTTTAACTCTTTTATATGAAATTTTTCTCCTTTGTGTGAAGCACAAGCTAAAGCTATATGTTTATTATTTAATTTATAATTTTTGATTGCATTAGACATTGCAAAAGGAATTGCTTGAAATATTTTGATTGATGATCGAGGGAAAAAATATTCATTATCATTACTTGTAGATAATAAAACTTTACCATCAACAGTTGTTACTAAAGCCTTAACTTGATGGGTACTTTCAACTTTTTTACCTCTAACAAAATTTACGTGAATCTTAGACACGTATGAAGTTATACAATAATGAGTTTATTTTTGCTTAAAAAAAGATTTAATAAATGTAAATAAGTTTAAGAAAGATCCAAACTTGCCAAAGAATATTACATCTTTTTCGGTAATACTCATGCATACACAGCCTGTGTCTTTTGATGCTATCGGCGTATGTTTTATTTTTTGGTCATTTATCTGAATATCACCTCTAGAGTACTTACCATATTCATCGCAGAAACTACCTTCTAAGACTAATATATACTCTTTTCCACCATGTGAGTGCAGCGGCACAGAAACTCCAGGATCCATTTTTATTAATTTCAATTCGTCTTTATCATCGATAGATGCGGTATACTCTTTGAAACCTTTATAAACTTGTTTCCAATTTAAATTATTTAGGTTGCCAAAAAAGCTAGTTACTGGATCTTTAAGATTTGAATCAGATTTAATATTTTTATTATTCATGCAGTCTGTATATTTCAGATTTTTAGGATGAATATTTTCATTATCCATTAAGTTTTCACCCAACATATTTTCAAATATATTACCAATTTTAGAGGCATCTGAGTTTAATTCTAAATATGTTGAAGCAAATAGGGACTTTGCTGGACCTAATATTCCAGAAGCAAAATCAAATATTAGCTGGTTTTTTACTACTGTTCCGTTCATCTTAAAAATTCCTGCATTTTCGTTAAAATATGCCTTATTCTTGATTTAACTGTCCCTAATGGAATTTCAAGCTCATCTGCAATTTTTTTATGACTTTTGTTTTCAAAAAAGTTCATTTTTATCATTATTTTTTGCTGTTCATCGAGCTCATTATTTATTCTTTCTATTTGTTTTCTTGCCTCATTTTCTTCAATGAGGTCAATTTCTCTATCTTGGTACAAAAATTCTCTTATATCTTCTTCTTTAAAGTTTATTTTTGAATTTTTCCTTAAAAAGTCTATTTTTTTGTTTCTCGCAATAGTAAATATCCATGTTGAAAGCGCTGATTTTGATGAATCATATAGGTGCGATTTTACCCAAACAGTACTTAAGACCTCTTGTGTGAGCTCTTCAGCACTTTCAAACCTGATCCTATTTTGAATAAAATAGGCGTTAACTTTAGAGGCAAAAAAATCAAAAATTTGTGAAAAAGCCATTTCGTCGCGGTCTTTTTGAATCCGTTTCATCAAGTCATTTAAGTTTGATTTTTCCATAATTTAAAAAGGCTTTAACATTGACTAAACACTCTTAACTAATTGCATAAGATATACTAAAAGAAGAAATTGATGAAAATTATTCTTAAGTTTTTAATAGCGCTATATGTAGCACTTCCAACTACTTTAATGGCGCTAGAAGTTGGTAAATGGTCTTTTGAGAAAGCTGATGAGTATTGTTATATTGGCAGTTTAGCAACAGAGACAGATTTACCCAGTGATAAGAAGAGAGGAAACTTCTACGTTTTGGTTTATAAAAACATTGGCAACCCAGAAACCGTAGTACAGATAGAAGCAGGTTATAATTATAAAATTCCATCTGATATAATTGTAAATATTGATAATGGAGAATACAAATTTTATACAACTGAAGATGTGCCCACTGCAGCTTGGACAGAAGAAGATAATAAAGTTATTTTTGCAATGAAAAAAGGCCTTGAGCTTATAGTTAGCGGTGAATCTTCTAGAGGCACTATAACAAATGACACATACACACTTAATGGATTTACTGCAGCTTATAATAAATTAACTGAAGAGTGCTAAATGCCTAAAAAAATTGTTTTAGCATATTCTGGTGGATTAGATACTAGTGTAATTCTTAAGTGGCTTCAAAATAAATATGCATGCCCAGTAGTTACATTTACAGCTGATATAGGTCAAGGAGATGAACTTTCACCAATTGAGGCTAAAGCAAAAAATTTAGGTGTAGAAGAAATATTCATTGAAGATTTACAAGAAGAATTCGTTAAGGATTATGTTTTTCCAATGTTCAGGGCTAATACTCTTTATGAAGGAACATATTTATTGGGTACAGCTATAGCAAGACCCTTGATAGCAAAAAGACAAATTGAAATTGCAAAAATCGTTGGAGCTGATGCTGTAGCTCATGGTGCTACTGGCAAAGGTAACGATCAAGTTAGGTTTGAATTAGGTTATTATGCAAATAATCCTAAAATTGAAGTTATAGCACCTTGGAGGGATTGGGAATTCCAAAGCAGAAAAGATCTAATTGAATATGCAGAAAAAAATCAGATCACAGTTCCGAAAGATAAGATGGGAGAACCTCCATTCAGTACAGATGCAAATCTTTTACATACCTCCTCAGAGGGTAAGCTTCTTGAGGATCCTTGGATTGAGCCACCCGAATATGTTTTTTCAAGAACTAGTAGTATCGAAGATTCTCCAGATGAAGCAGAAGAACTAATTATTGAATTTAAAAATGGTGATCCTGTCTCAATAAATAATGATAATTTAAAGCCACACGAGCTTTTAGCAAAATTGAATTCTATAGCCGGCAAGCATGGTGTCGGAAGAGTTGACCTTGTAGAAAATAGATTTGTTGGAATGAAATCAAGAGGAATTTATGAAACTCCTGGAGGAACAATATTAATTAATGCAAGAAAAGCAATTGAGAGCATAACATTAGATAAAGGAGAGGCTCATCTTAAAGATGAGATAATGCCTAAATATGCAGAAACAATTTATAATGGATTTTGGTTTTCCTCAGAAAGAATAGCAATGCAAAGACTGATTGATTCAACTCAAAAAAAAGTAAATGGGGAAGTTAAATTAAAGGTATTTAAGGGTAACGTAATTATTTTAGGAAGAAAATCTAATAATAGTTTGTATGATAATTCCCTTGTTTCATTTGATGAGGTTGGAGATTACAATCAGAAAGATGCAGAAGGATTTATAAAAATAAATTCAGTTAGACTTAAAAAAAACAATCGTTAGTAGATGGGTTACGGTGACGATTTACTAATAACAAAGTTAGCATCAAAAGTTAAAAAACAATTTCCAGATAGACAAATTGTAATCGGTGAAGCAAAAAACCAAAGCGCCTATCATTCTATAGTATACGATAATAATCCAAATATATCTGATTGTAGAAATCTTGAGAAAAGTAAACCCACACATATTATTGATTATCATCCATACAATAGACCTTATATTGATTATGAAAAAAGCACTAATACAAAATATGTTTGGAAAAAATTTAAACCTAATCCTGGAGAAATTTATTTTACAAAGAAAGAAAAAGTTGATGCAAAGAAAATAATTTTAGAAGCAATAAAATTTTGGAGAAGTTCAAATAAAAAGAATTATAAAAAAATTATTTTTTTAGAAACTTCATCTACAAAAATTCATGACCGGCAATTTAGTATCAAGCATCAAAATAAAGATTGGGGAGCAAAAAATTGGCAAAAACTAATTGATATACTTACAAAAGATTTTTTAGTAATTCAATCGGTTCACAAAGAAAGTAAAAAAAACTTATCGGTCTTTTCTCCTAGTGATATGGATTTTCGTCTAGCATGTGCTGTTTTAAATGAAGCAGATTTTTACGTTGGTCCTGAAGGAGGATTTGGGCACGTAGCCGCAGCTTTAAATAAAAAAGCAGTTTTATATTTTGGAGGTTGGATAACCCCTGAAGCAATTGGTTATGATTTTCATGAGAATATATATTATGATCATAATCTATCTCCATGTGGAGAGTACAAAAAATTGTGCAGTCATTGTGAAGAAGCTAGAAAAGCGATCTCAGTAGATGTATTTTTGAAATATATTAATAAGATTAGTTAATTGATTAATCTATTTTTGCATGAAATAGTTGTGTTTCTTAAAAGGCATGCAATTGTCATCGGTCCTACACCTCCGGGTACTGGAGATATTGCACTCACTTTATTTTCTACGTCACTAAATAAAACATCTCCAACTAGCTTTGATTTTTCGTCATTTATTTTGACTCTATTTATACCAACATCAATAATAACTGCCCCTTCCTTTACCCAATCTTTGTTTACGAATTCAGGCTTTCCTATAGCGGCAATTAGAATGTCTGCTTTTTTGCAAATGTCTTCAATATTCTGAGTTTTAGAATGTACTGTTGTAACAGTACAAGATTCTTTTAATAATAATTGACCCATAGGTTTCCCTACAATATTAGATCTTCCTATTACAACGGCATTTTTACCAGCTAACTTTATATCAAGCTCTTTCAGAAGTAGCAGACAACCATAAGGAGTACAAGGTATCATTAAATTTTCATCATTCTTAAGGCTAATTGAAAGTTTTCCAACATTTAAAGGATGAAAACCATCAGCATCTTTTTTTGGTTCTATGCTATTTAATACAGTTTCCTCATTTATTGTTTTGGGCAAAGGTAGCTGAACAAGAATACCATCAACATCTTCATTATTATTTAAATGATTAATTAAATCAATTAGATCATCTTGTTTAGTTGTTTCTTCTAAATGATGATCATAAACTTTAATTCCTACCTCCTTTGCAGCTTTAGTTTTAGCTTTAACATAGACGTTACTTGCAGCAACATTTCCTACTTGAACCACAGCCAATCCTGGAACACGATTAGATTCTATTTTTATATTTTCAATTTCAATTTTTAATTGATCTTTTAATTTTTGTGCTATTTTTTTTCCATCTAATATATGTGGCATATTTACCTGGGCCAATATTCAATTAGTAAACTTTTTATAAACCACAAACCAAGATAAACAACTATCGGAGATAAATCTATTCCACCAAAAGTAGGCAAGTATCTTCTTACAAAATTTAAACTTGGTTCACATAATCGATATAAGGCATCAAGGATGCTATAAACAAATCGATTGCCAGTATTAATTATATTAAAGTTAACAAGCCAAGTTAGAATTATATAAATTATAAGAACAAACTGAAATAAGTTTATAACTTGAATAATTAAATACAAAAGCGAGTTCATTATAAGTTTTTATTTAATATCTATTATGCATTATGGCTGTAATTTAATCAAAAAAAAGCGGTCTGTGAGACCGCTTTTATTAAAATAAAATTTTAGTTACATTGAGATATCTCTACCAAACCATTCTTTAGTTATTTCAGCAGTAGTTCCATCTTTAGACATTTCTGCAATTGCAGCGTTCCACATCTCTAAGATATCTGTATCTTCTTTTCTAACTGCTCCACCAACACCATCACCGAAGACTCCGCCGGAAAAAGTTGGGCCAGTAAACGCAACATCAACACCACCATCAGATTCCATAAAATCAATAATTGATCCTACATCAGCTAGAACAGCATCACATCTTCCAGCAGCTAAATCTAAATTGTGATCGTCAACTGCTTGATATAGTTTAACATCAACAGCACCTGACATGTGTTTTTCTAAGAAATTTTGGTGAATTGTTGAAGATTGAACACAAACAGTTTTACCATCCATTGCAGCAATTAATTGACCTATTGCAGCCTGTTCTTTTCCACCTGCATTATTAAGATTAACTTTAGCCATACCTGCAATATTTAAATTTGCTAAACCACTATTTTTTAAAACAGCAAATCTTGCACCATCAGTCATATATCCAGTAGTAAAATTAACCTTTTCTTTTCTTTCTTCGGTAATAGACATTCCAGCAATAATAATGTCGTATTTACCTTGAAGAAGGGCAGGTATTATACCATCCCAATCTTGAGTTACCCATTCACAAGTAACTCCCATTCGCTTACAAGCTTCGTTACCAAAATCTATTTCAGCACCTTCTAGTTCACCAGCTGAATTAAGATTATTCCATGGTGGGTATGCACCTTCTGTACCAATTCTTATTGTTTGTGAGTTTGCAATTGAAGCAACTCCAAAAATACCAATTGATAATAAGTATATTAAAATTTTTTTCACGTTTCCTCCTTGAAGAAGTATTTCTAAATTATATGGGAACCATATAAGCTAAATAAAAAAAAACAAAATAAATTGTTTCAGACCTTGTTTCGTTTGCTCTTAATTAATACAAAAAATAAGCCAATTATTAGTAATATAAAAGGAAAACTCCAAAGAAAGATATTATTATAATTCATTAATGGTCTAAAAAGAATGTATTCACCATATCTTTCAACTAAAAATTCCTTAATATCTCGCTCACTTTCTCCATCTTTCAACTTATTTTTAACTATTTTTTTAATATCATTTGAGAATTCTGCATCTGAGTCATAAATGCTTTGATTTTGACACGTCATGCATCTCAACTCTAAGGTTAATTTTTTTACTCTCTCATCAATATTTTCAACTGCAAATATTTTTAAAGTAAAAAACACAAAACTTAAAATTATTATATATAAAAATTTATAGGAGAGGCTCAATTTCATTTTTTAAAATATCCATTGTTATCGGTCCCATAAATTTATAGATAATCTTCCCATCCTCATTAATTAAATATGTTTCTGGTAGACCAAAAACACCAAATTCTAATGCAATTAAGCCCTCAGAGTCTACACCAACAAAATCGTATGGGTTTCCATCATCCTTTAAATATTTTTTTGCATCAGAAGTTGGATCTTTGTGGTTAAATCCCAACAAATATAGTTCAGGATATTTTTTACGTATTTCAAAAAAAAGTGGATGCTCTATTTTACAAGGACTACACCAGGAAGCAAAAAAATTAACTAAGGTCTTCTTATTTTTTATATCTTTTGTTTTGATTATATCCTTTGCATTATACAAAGAACTACTTTCAAAAATAGGAATATCTTTATTTAAGAGTGCACTCGGTGGTTTATTAGGATCTTTACCACTTAATAAATAAACTAGGGAAAAAATACATATGATTAAAAGTACTATTAATGGTGTTAAAATAAATACTCTGTTCATCTTCTAGAAACTGCTATTAAACCTGAATACATCATTATTATAACTCCAATCCATATAAAGCTAACAAATGGATTAATTAAAACTTTTACAAACCACTCATTATTTTTTTGATCACCAAGGATAAAATATATATCCTTATTCCACTGATGTAAAATACCAGCTTCAGATGTAATCATCTTTGACACTGGATAATAATTTTTTCCAGCCTCTATTTCTTTTGATTGATTTTTTTCAATATCAAACAAAAATTTTCCTCTTAAAGATTGAAAATTAATCTCATTAGTTATTTCTATTTTTTCAAACAAAACTGTTTTTCCATTTACATTAAACTTATCTCCCTCATTAAGGTTAAAATTTAGCTCATTTTGAAAAACACTAGAACAAGTGATACCAATAATAGCAATACCAACACCAATATGCGCTACATGAGGATTAATTATTTTAAAAAACTTAATGTTAATTTTAATTTTATACGAAGAAAATATAGCAATAATTGAAGCCAATATTATCCAAAAACCTAAAAGTAACCCAACAAAACCCCAAGTATTAAAATCCAAAAAATATGATTGAAGTATAACTAAAACACTTAAGATAATAAAAGCTAGAATATATTTTTTTGAATTATTTATCTTATTTGTTTGCCAGGATAAAATTGGCGCAATACTCATTAATAAAAAACCAGGGATCATTATAGGAATTACTGTTGAATTAAAATAAGGGCCTCCAACCGATATTCTCTTATTATATAAAACTTCAATTATAATTGGGTATATAGTTCCTAAAAGAATAGTTAAGGTAGCTATAATCATTAAAATATTATTTAT
>CACKSM010000001.1 GCA_902602885.1 uncultured Alphaproteobacteria bacterium | reverse complement strand
ATGTATATCAAATGGTAAATCAACTAAATATTTTGCGAATGATATTATTTTAACATCAGGAGCATATGTTACACCTAAAATTTTAATGCATTCTGGAATAGGGGAAGCAGAGCAATTACAACAATTTAGTATTCCAGTAATTGAAAATTTAAAAGGTGTAGGTAAAAATTTACAAGATCATCATGAAGTCCCCGTGATCTCCAGAGTAAAACCGGGTTATAGTTATTATAAACAAGATGAAGGATGGCGAATGATAAAAAATGGAATTCAGTATTTATTATTTAATTCAGGCCCTGTTCGATCTCAAGGTGTTGATAGTTGCTCTTTTTTTAACCCAGAAAATTTAGAAGATAAAAAAGATCCTAAAATTAAACTGTATTGTGTGCCCATAATGTATACCGATAGAGATACAAAAGGCATAAAACCTGATCATGGTTTAACTCTTACATCTTGTCTAATGAATCCAAAATCAAGAGGAGAGGTTAGAATTCAATCTTCTGATCCATTAGATTTACCTCTTATTGATCCAAATTTCTTAAGTCATGAAGATGATATAAATGTTATGTTAAATGCGGTAAAGCTTGCAAGAAAGGTTATTCAAACAAAGCCTTTATCTGATATTGTTTTAGAAGAAACAGTTCCTGGTCAATCGATTAATTCAGATGAAGATCTCATTAACTATTCAAAAAAAATGATCAAAACAAATTGGCACCCTGTTGGAACATGTAAAATGGGTAAAGATAATGATGAAATGGCGGTGTTAAATACAAAATTGGAAGTTAAGGGAATAAAAAATTTAAGAGTTTTTGATGTGTCGATGATGCCAACAATTGTCGGTGCTAATACTAATGCTCCAGCTATGGCAATAGCAGATAAAGCTACAGACTTATTATTGAGGTCAAATCACTAATTTATTAAAGAAAATACTAATCAATTGATCTTAATGGGGCAAAACTCCCTCAGTGGAGAGGGCTTTATACCCCATGAAAATATATAGTGTTTTATTTTTTATTTATCTACTCGACCAAGAAAACTAATTCTTGGCTATCTAAATCAACACCAGCATCAGTTCTAAGTTTTGCTAATTCTGGATCTTGCATCGCTGCTTGCATTTTTTCCATCGATTCAATCTCTAAAACTTAATAAATTTTAGTTTCATCATCTTTAGGGTGGCCATATGCTAAAACTTTTATTCCATATTTTCTCTATGTGTATCAACACTGAGAAAAAGATTTTTCCATTTTTCATAACCTTCTTTTAATTTAACATTCATGATTATTTTCATAATACTTCCTTTTTTCTATTTATTTAATTTGCTTCTATAATTACCAAATTTCTCACAACAACATCCTCTTTATTTTCGCCTAAATATGCCAAAGCTTCTTGATAACGAGGATCATTGTACCCATCTATTGCATCTTGTACGCTATTAAATTCAACAACTGCTGAATATAATAAATCAAAATTCTTTTGAATATAGAACTTTGGTTCACTGCTAGCAGTAGGAACAAAATTTCCTGATTTCTTTTCTGCCTCCTCAGCAACAATATTCATAAATTTTTCTAAATATTGACCCCATTTTTCTTCATTTTTAATTTCTTTTACTTGTCCTACCCAATATCCTTTTTTCATAAATCCTCCTTAAAAATAAGTTTATTTACATTTCTGTAGCGCCAGTCTCTGTTCTCCAAATTAATCCATCTTTTTTTAATGCAACCATCATTAAAGCTTCTTTATCGCCAGATGCATAAGTATTAAAGCGATGTGTAACTAAAATTTCATCATTTTCATAAATACAACGAACTTTATCTTGGGTAATATTATTAAACATTTCTAATGTTTGTTCTTCACTTCCTTCACTTTTTTTAAAAACTTTATTTTGCTTGTGACTAATAAATTCATGGTCTTCATGGAAAAGAGCTCTGTGAGCTTTTGCATCTTTTTCTTCAAATGCTTTTTGTAATTTTTCAAATAACATAAATCTCCTTTTGTTTTTAAAATTTAAAAATCAAATTTTACAATTTTATGAATATTCTATTATTGAATAATAATTAAGTTAAGCAAAAAATATTATTAATAAAAAATAATAAATATTGACGAATAGTTATTCAAACCTTTTAGTTTTATTAATAAAAAGATTGTTGATCTTGATAAATTTTTAATAAAAAATTCTATATTAATTTATAATTAAATTGAAAGGAGGATGTTAAATGTCAATTTTTGTATCACTTGGTATTTATTCCCAAAAAGGTGCAGATGGTATCATTAATGGAGACTCAGACAGAAAAGCAGCTATGGAAAAAATGGTTAGCAGTGTTGGAGGTAAATTAATTGATTATCATATAACAAGAGGTCAGTATGATTTTGTCATGATTGCAGAGGCAGAGTCATTTGAAAGTATGGCTGCATGTGCTTTAAAAGCAAAAGCAGCAGGCACTCTTACAGAAGCAGTAACTTTAGAGTCAGTTGATTTAAACAAAGTAAGAGAAATGGGAAATAAAGTAGATTTTTCTCCTCCTACTTCTTAATTTAAGAAGCACTCAAACTAGAGTGCTTTTTTTCATTAAATTAAATAAATTTTTCTTTTCTTTTTGAAAGCCAGCCATCATTAGCTGCTTGTTTTCTTAGTGTTGACAAAGAATAATTAAATTCAGTAGCAATATCTTGAAGAGTAGGGTACTCATTTCTTTCTCCTTTTATGTAATAATTACGCGCTTCAGTGTAATCAGGACGTTTTCTTGTCATAAAAACATTAATGCGAATGATTCTTTATAAAGAAAGTTCTAGAAAAATTTTTTTGTTAAAAAAAAATTAATAATGTGAATAAATTAGTTTTTTAAATTTTTTAAAAGTAAGTTTTTAAATTCTTCAACAGCAACTGTAGCAGGTTTATGAATGGCAAAATCGAATTGATCTTGATTACTTGATGGTTCCAGATTTAATTCAATAGTTGGTTTACGCATATCTTTAAACATCGAAACGAAACCTGCGGCAGGGTACACTTGTCCTGAAGTACCAATAGAAACAAATAAACTAGATTGTTCAGCTAAATCATGAATTTCATCCATCTGCATGGGCATTTCACCAAACCATACAATGTGAGGTCTCATTTGAGAGCCGCATTCAGGGCATTTATGGGTCTCATTTAGATCCTCTAGCCATTCAAATACATGATTATCATTCATGATACATCTGACTTTATTTAGCTCACCATGCATATGAATTATTGATGATGATCCTCCAATCTCATGCAAATTATCGATATTTTGTGTAACTATATGAATTTTATATGTTTTTTCTAATTCATGAAGAAGAATATGAGCCCTATTTGGCTTAATTCCTGAATTCAGTTCTTTTCGACGTTTATTATAAAAATCATAAACAAGAGTAGGGTTTCTATAAAATCCCTCGGGACTGGCAACATCCTCAATCCTATGATTATTCCACAGTCCATCAGAGTCTCTGAATGTTTCAATACCAGACTCTTTACTTATGCCAGCACCCGTTAATACAAAGATATGGGAATCAGCTGAAATCTGCGGTAATTGTTCCATTTTATACACTATATACAGTATTTTATTACACGTGAAAATCTATATCTAGTTTATCATATTATAAATAGATTTAGATTATATTAGTAAATTATTGATATATAGTTATTATATTTATGACTTGACTATTATTTACGATAACTGTAATTATCGTAATATATAATATGGTTAAAATATCACTAAATGAAAACGTAAGTAAGCTAAAGAAAAAATCCAAAGCTAAAAATACTCAGGATAAATATCAAGGAGATTGGTTAAAGTTTATAGATTATTGCAAAAATAAATACAATTGCAGTCCTTTAGATGTTGATGATCTAGATAGTGCTTACGCATTAACAGCCAATTATATGGACTGGCTACATGAAGATCCAGAAGCGAAAATACTCAAAGGATCGAGCAACATACCGGGCAGAGAAAATGTAAATAACAACCCCTACTCCTCTACTGCCTATAAAGCTTCCACTATACAAAGAATCTTAGCATCTATTACATATAAATATAGAGTTAACGGATTTCAATTTGATAGAAAAAATCCAAATATTTCTGAAACAATTAGTGCAATTGTAAGAGATGAAAAAAATAATAAATCTGGTCAAGCAAGAGAGTTGTTAAAAGCAGATATTGAAAAAATTATTGATAAAATTCCAAATGATAACGATGATTTTAGAAATATAAGAGATAGAGCTCTTATTTTAATTGGTTTTTATAGTTTTTGTAGAAGATCTGAGCTTTTAGGCATGAAATACGAACATCTAAATTTTGAAGAAGATGGTGTTCAAGTATTAATACCTTTTTCTAAGACTGATCAAAAAGGTGAAGGAAGAATGATCTACTTACCTAAAAATAATTCACCTTATTGTCCCGTATCTGCGTTAAAGAATTGGTTAGATGTAGCGCTAATTGATTCAGGTCCACTCTTTTATAAAATTAACAAAGCTAATAATATAGAAAAATATATTCTTAATAATAAGAATCAAAAAGTAAGTTTGACAGACACAAGTTTTGTTTTAATTTTAAAGAAAAGAGCTGAGGACGCAGGTATAGAAAATTGTGATAAAATTTCTGGTCACAGCTTAAGAATAGGTTCGATTACTCAAGCTAGAATGAATGGAGTACCTACTCATGAAATTATGGCTCAAAGCGGTCATAAGACAACGCAAATGATAGATAGATATACAAAGCTAACAAATATAAAAGAAACTAGTGCAGCAAAAAAATTATAAATTAATAAAATGCAATTGCTGCTGCAATTAAAACTATTACTAACAGCCCTCTTCCACTCATTGTAGCTATTTTCATTATAGATTTGTTAGGTGGTAAATTATTTTTAGAGCAATTAAAAACGTGAAAATTTACATAAGCAGATAGGCCTAAAAGAAAACCTGCAGCAATTAATTTGATTGTAAATGCACTATTAATAATAAAGCCTCCATATAAATTAATTGAAAGAATAATTCCTGATATCCATAAGATAATAAGAGATATCAAACCTATGTAACCAAGTAATTTTAATATCTTTGCTGTATTTAAATCAGGAATTTGATTTGCTTTAGCATAAACAGACTGTATTACGCCACCGCCAACCAAAACACCGCCTGAAAAAACTATTGCAAGATAATGTATGAACTTTAGTATAATTATTATTGTCATTAAAATTTAATATTAACTTATTTTTTTTATAGTATTATGATTATGTATGAAAATAAAAAAAGGAGATAAATTAGAAGAAATTACCCTACCCCGACATGATGGTAATCAATTTAATTTATCAGATACTAAAGGCAAAAAAGTTTTATTGACTTTTTATAGAGTTGCTGGATGCACTTTTTGTAATTTAAGACTACTTGAGTTTAATAAAAGATTTAATGAATTTGGTCCAAATTTCACCCACGTAGGAATTTTTCATTCAAATGTTAATCTTTTGAAATCAAATATGAAGAAGCACGGCCCCATTCCATTTACAGTTTTAGCAGATGAAGAATTTAAATATTTTCAAAAATATTCAATAGAGCGAAGTTGGTTTAAGTTATTTTTGGCAGGAATTTATAAAACATTCTCTATCTTTCCGGCCTTAATAAGAGGTTTCATGCCCATTCCTCTTGGAGGATATTTTAATACTGCAGTAACAGATATAATGATTAATGAAGAAGGTATTGTAGAAGAAGTTTTATATGCAAAAAAACATGCTGCTGATCATTTTGCATTTAATAAAGTAAAAGAATTTTCTTTAAATTGATAAAAGCTGGGAATTGAATCCCAGCTTTTAGTTACATATAAATTATATCTGACATATTATAAATAAGATATATTGATACAAATAAAAATACATGCCCTATTACTTCATCAGCGACATCACTTTTTGCATCCGGGTCTATAAATTTTAATCTTTGGGCCCAACTTAAAATAACTTGAGCAAAAGAAAGTAAAAATCCATTTACAAAAAATATCCAGCAAGATTGAGGTCCATTTTCTCTAAATAATATCCAAATTCCAATTATTACTATTGGTACAATAAATGTCCCTATGATTCTTACAATTGGCAAAGCTTTTTCTCCTAAATCATATCTTGTAACAAGTGAATTTGGAGAAAATACAGTTAGGAAACCATAGTAAGATATACCTAATAAATTAAGTAAAAATAAAACTAGATTTAAAGTACCTCCAAAATTTTCAACCATAATTACTCCTTTTAAAATTATTATAGATAAATTTTATCAGATAAACCATAAATTATAATTAAGTTTAATACTAGAACTACTGCTGATACAATTGGCTGTTCTATTGTCGAATTAACCTTATCTCTTCCAAATAGGAAAGCTATTTTAAAATGAAAACAAAAATTGTAGACAGTTGCCATTGCAAAGACAATAACATTAATTATAAAGAAAGGCCAAGTACCTTCAGGTCCAGTAAATAAAATATAAAGACCAACAAAGAAAAAAGCAGTAACCCAAAAAATTCCAAAATTCGCTGCAGGTGCAGCACTTGAGTCAGTGTTATATTTTGCAAATTCTTTTTCTTTATTAAATAAAAATGTAAATGAGTAATAACCAGCTAATGCAATGTTAATTATATATAAAATCAAATAAAAAATTCCATTAAAACTCTCAACCATAAAAGCCTCCTAAAAAAAATTGTTTAAATATATATATTTGTTTTTTAAGATTCTGTGACAATAGTTACCAAATTTGGCTGGTATTTTAAAAAAAATTTAGTTAAGAAAACATATGAATTCTGAAAGAAAATTAGCAACTATTCTTGCTACCGACTGTGTAAATTTTAGTAAACACATGGAGGAGAGCGAAGAGCTTACACTCACCAACCTTAACGAATGCAGAAAAATAATTGATGAAGTTATAGCTAAATTTGGTGGTAAAATTTTTTCAACTGCTGGTGACTCTGTAGTTGCTGAATTCCCAAGTCCTGTACAGTGCGTTAAAGCTGCTATTGAATTCCAGGATAAATTATATGAAAGAAATGAACATTCTTTAACTAAGTTACAATTAAACTGGAGAGTTGGTATTCATGTTGATGATGTGATTGTAGAAAATAATAATATTATGGGCTCAGGAGTCAATATTGCTGCAAGACTAGAAAGTCAAAGTGAGCCAGGTAAAATTCTTGTTTCAAAAATTGTCAAAGATCAAGTTGATAAAAGAATTGATTATTCAATAGAAGCTGATGGTACAAGAAAACTAAAAAATATAAGCGATGAGTTCGAAGTTTTCAAAGTAAAAGGTTTAAAAATTGATGAAGATGATTTTTTCTCTGAAGAAGTAAATGAGGAAAAGAATGAAGATGAAAATAATAAAAAAGATGATAATGTAACTATTTCACGAAATTCTTCACAACCAAAAATAGCAATACTTACATTTAAGAATGTGAGTAAAAATGATGATAGTGAATTTTTGGTAGAGGCTATTACAGGTGATTTAATTATAGAGTTTTCCAGAATGAAAGAATTTGATGTTGTATCAAAAAAAACATGTGACGATCATGATAAAAGTAATGAAGACGCACTTACATTTGCAAAAAAACATAAAATAGACTTTTTAGTTGGTGGAAATATTAGATCAGCTGGTAATAGATTAAGAGTAGCAGTAGATTTAACTAATGCAAAAGATGGTTCCATTATATGGGGAGATCGATATGATAGAGTTCTTGAAGACATTTTTGATATTCAAGATGAAATTGTACAAAAGATATCAAAAGAATTATTAGGTAATATAGAACTTACAAATTTACAAAATATAAAAAGAAAACCTACTGATAATTTAAATTCATATGAAAATTTAGTTATTGGAAGATATCATTGGCTTAGACAATCATCAGCAAAAGAACATAATGATAAGGCTTTATTTCACTTTGATAAAGCTATCGAACAAGATGAAACAAATGCAAGAGCACACTCCCTTAAAGCTTGTACAATTGGTGGTGGCCTAGGTAAACAATATTATGAAGATAATGATAAAATGATGAAAATGATTTTTCATCATATTGAGAAAAGTTTAGAGCATGATGAGAACGATTTTGAAGTAAGAAGAATTAGCGCAGCTATTTCTTTAATGCAAAAAAAATATGAGGAATCAGAAGAACACGGAAAGATTGCCTACTCTATGAATCCAAATGATCCAAGAGTACTTGCAGTTTACGGTGAAATATTAGTAAGAAATAAAAAAATTGATCAAGGATTAGAATTACTTCATAAAGCACTTGAATTAGATCCTATACCTGCCGGTCAAAAAACATCAGATAACAGATATAGAGATCTTGTCTTAGGTTATTTTTGTAAAAAGGATTATGATGTTTGTATAACTCAAGCTCAAAAAATTAAAGAGTTGGAACCACGATCTTGGGTATTTCTCTTATTTTCATTGAAAGAAAAAAATAATGAAATTAATTTAAAAGAAAATGAATATTTTGTTAACAAATATGATGATTATTCAAAACTAGATTGGAAAGAGACAATTAAAAGTTTTCATCTACCAGATGAAGAAATGAATAAAAATTTAGAAAATTTTACAAATCAGGTTATTAATTAATCTTTATTTTTTCTATCTGTAAAAGCACTTGCTAATATACCAGCTGGTAAAGCAACTGCTCCAATTCCAAACAATGCAGTGCATACTGCTGCAAATCTACCTAAAAATGTAATAGGTGTATAATCACCATAACCTGTTGATAGTAAGGCTGCAGAACTTACCCATAAAGCTCTTGGGATTGATCCAAAAGCTTCAGGTTGCAAATCTCCCTCTACAACATAAAGTAAAGTAGCAGACAATAACATCAAACTTAGAGTAAGTAGTAATGAAAAAATTAATTCGTGTCTCCTGTCATATATTGCATGAAGTATAAAATCTACTGACTCACTAAAACGTCCAAATCTTAAAATACTAAATATTCTTATAGCTCTTAATAATCTTACTAAAAAACCTTCATTTATACCTATTAAAAATAATGGGATAAGTGCAATTGCATCAATTAGAGCAGGTAATGTAAAAATATACTTAAACTTCCCTTTAAAACCTTTAAATTTGTCAATTTGATCTACAGCAATTAATCTACAAATATACTCAATTAGAAATACTATACCAAAAAAAAGTTTTGCTGAGTCAAAGAGTTGATAATATTGCTCATAAATCAATTTTTCTGACTCAATAACAACAAAAACACAGTTCAATACAATAAGAAAGAATATAATTTTTTCAATTAATGTAAAATCCTTCTCTTCTAAACCAAAATGTAAGTGTTCGAATAAATACTTTGAAAATGAATTCATTTTTATATAAATTCTTTATAGCAAAAATTACAAAATGAAAATTAACATTTTTTACCTACTGTCTAAGATTAGTATAATTTTAATAAGCTTATTATGTATTTTATCTATTCTGTTATTTTATAATAATGCAGTTACTTTAAATTCTTTATATATACTCATTTCTGTATTTATTATTGGCTCTGTAATACGGCTTAACAAATTAAAAAAAATTACACGAGTACTATTTACTATCATTATACTTCCCATTTTATCCTATCTAATGGTAAATTTTTCCTATGATATAGTTATTCAAAAAGAATTTTTGTTTATTAATGAAACTATAAGTAACCTTACAGATAAAATCTTACTGATAACTTTATATTTTATTCCATCAATATTTATAATGATGTTTTATAAATACGAAGTATTATCACTAAATGATAAATCAGGAACAACAATACCTGAGATAATAACATTTCTTTTTCAGTTTTTATTATTTGCGATACCTGCATTTTTAGTTTTATCCTTTGTTTTTAATTTAGAACTTACAAGTATTCTTGCTGCAGGTGGTATAGTTTTTGCTGCTATTGCACTTTCTTTACAATCAAGCTTATCAGATTTAATTAAAGGAATTTTTGTAAATATTGAAAGACCATTTGCAATAAATGACTGGATTACGGTTGATGATAAAACAGGTTATGTAGAAAATATTACCTGGAGAAGTACAAGAATAAGGACATTTCAAAATACTGAAGTAATCATTCCAAATGAAATCGTCGCAGATTCAATTTTAACTAATTGGAGCAAACAAGATAAAGAAAAAATGAGTGAAGGATTTCATATTTTTAATAAACTATATTTTCATCCTTCTCATGATCCGGAAAATATTTCAAAGTTACTTTATAATGCTCTCAAAAAAGCGAAACCGGTTGATGGTAGAGAGCAATTAAATTTACAGTGGGTTCGTTTTATAGGTGCTAATGAGTTTGGATTAGAATTTGTTGTTGCTTTTGATTGCACAAAAAGAATTTTAAAAAATTCGATGCAAGATAGTGTGATGATGGAAATACATAAAACTTTAAGACATGCAGGTGTTCAAATGTCTGCTGGAAAACTTTATGGGAAACTTGAAGAAGATACAGGACTACATGCTCTTGACACACACAGAAGTCGAGAGGATTTTGAAAAAAGACAGGTTAGTGAATTTAATCCTTATAATGAATCAGTGAAAAATAGGGTCCTACTCCAAAAAATTCCTATTTTTATGTCATTAAATTCTGAAGATTTAGATGAGATTGCTGAAAATGCAGAAAGACTCCATTTTGAAAAAGACGATTACATTATTAAACAAAATGATTCTGGTGATTCTCTATACGTTATAAATGACGGGGTAGTATCTGTTTACTTAGATAATGAAAATAAAGATAAAGTATTTTTAGCTAAACTTGGTGTTGGGGACTTTGTTGGTGAAGGAAGTCTTCTAACTGGTGAACCAAGATCTGCTAATGTTATAGCTGAAACTCCTTGCATAGTTATAAAAGTAAGCAAGGATATAATAAAAGATATATTTTCTAAAAACCCTAATGTGTATGATTATGTTGCAAATATTTTAGCACAAAGAAAGTTAAAACTTGATAAGAAAAAAAATGAAAGTCAATTAACTAAAGATGAAAATAAAAATCTTGTTAATGATATTAAGAATGCAATAATAAATTTTTTAAAATAGAATAAATCCCCTACTCTTCGTCAATTTCTTTACTAAAATCTTCTTGTAGTTTTTTTAATTCTTTCATTGCAGCCTTCATATCAGAACTATCAAATATTTGAATATCCACGTGGTTCCCTTTTTTAGAATATGATTTTTTTGTTTTGCTAATTTTTTTATTTTTAAAATCAATAACCTTGTAAGTTTTAACAGGCCTAACAAAACCTTTAGGAGTTATTTCTTCATACTCTTCGCAGTTTATTTGATTTTTAACTAAATTATATGTTGTATCAGAAATAATAATTTCATTTTCAGGGGCAATAGATTGTAATCTAGAGGCTAAATTTACAGATGAACCTATAGCTGTATAATCACTCATTACGCTAGATCCGAAATCACCAACATTTGCAAAACCTGAAGAGATTCCATATCTTACCTTTAATCCACCTTTAACACCCTGTCTGATCCAGAAAGATTGCAGTTCTTTAACTCGTTCCTTCATTTCTAAAGCCATGCTTATACAATTAATAGCATCGTTTTCATCTCCTAGTGTTTCAGGGGCGCCATGAAAAGAAAGTATTGCATCACCTATAAATTTATCAATCGTAGCATTTGAATTTATTGCAATTAAACTCATTTCACTTAGATAATTATTTAAGATTAAAGCAAGTTTTTCTGCTTCTAATGCATCAGATAAATCAGTAAAATTTACAATATCAGAGAAAAATATTGTTAAATTTTTTCTTACATAGCTCTCTTTTGTTTTTTTGCCTGACTCTTCTTCATCAAAAATAGACTTATATACTTGAGGTGAAAGATATTTTGATAACCTATTAGCAATATTTTCTAATCTTTTAGTTTTTTCTTCAATCAATTCTCTATCTTTTAATTTTTGATCAAGTAATTCTTCCTTCTCCCTTCGAAGATTATATTCATCTGTTCGATCAACAAATTGTCCTTGAATACCATTTAAAAAAGGGAAATCTTTGTTTTCAGTATAAGCAGAAAGTAAAGAATATACTCTAATTTCATCACCGATTTTGATTTCTATTTTAGGAATAATAACAAAACCACTTTTTTCTAAATTTTGTTGAAAATTTTTAATATATTCATCACCAACTCCAAGTTGCTCTAAAATACTAGTAAAGGGAATATTATTGACAGTTTTAAGGATTGGAAAAAATTTTTTAAAATTTTTATTTACTCGCAATACTTCTAAGTTTCTGTTGGCAAAATAAGCTGCAGTGACAGCATTAGAGAAATTAAAAAAGCTTAAATCTATGACAGTTTTTTCATCAAAAAACTTATCAAGTTTCATTTTTTATTTAATTATGGGTGATGTTTAGTAATTCCGCTTATATAATCCATTATTGCTATAACTAAGCCTGATAAAATAAATACAGCATGAATAAATATCATTAAGTAAATTTCTTCTGATGTTTTTGAGCCAACATCAATAAAGGCTTCTAGTAAACCGATACTTGAAATTGCTACTATTGAGGCAATAAGTTTTAATTTCAAACCTGAAAAATCTAGTTTACCCATCCACTCTGGCTTATCTTCAGATTGATTTGCGATATCAATTTTTGAAACAAAATTTTCATAGCCTGCAAATATAACCATTAAAACTAAATTTCCAACAAGAGCTAAGTCAACAATATGTAATACAAATACAAGAAGTTCATTTAAAGTTAAGTCATTTAAGTGTGTAATTTCATAAATGAATAACGCAATAACTTTGTATGTAATAACTAGTAGAGTAAGACATAGAGCAACATAAACAGGAGCTAACGCCCATCTGCTTGAAAACATTGCTCTTTCAAGTAATCCTTCAAAAACTCTACGCATAAATAATAAGTAATTTTTATATAATATTTGTCAATTAAATTTTACTATTTACCCCATTTATAAGTAAGTAAATCATATCTTTTCGCAAAATTTAATAATAAATTTTTTGTATCTTGATCCAAGGGTTTAATAGGGTCTCTACAAAAATCTGATTTTATTACCCCACCCTCTTTCATTACTGTTTTAGTAGCTCTAAAACCACACTGTCTATTTTCAAAATTTATTAAAGGAAGAATACTGTTATAGACTTCTTCAGCTTTATCTTTTTCATTATTCCAAAAATGATCAATTACTGGAGCAATTTTTTCTGGAAGTAATGCTGAACTCATACTCCCAGAAATTCCAGCTTCTAAATCTGCATACAAAGTAATACTTTCTTCTCCATCAAAAGGTGCATCTAATCTAGAACTACAGTTCTTAATAAGTGCTCTTATTTTTGATGCTGCGTTAGCACTTTCAATTTTAAAACAAGTTAAATTCTCAATCTCATTTATCATATTTGTCAGTAAAGGAACTGAAAGTTCAATTCCAGATAAAGGTGCATCTTGTATCATAATTGGTATGCCAACTTTAGAAATTTCATTAAACTGTTCAAATATTTGATCAGGATTACCTTTTAACAATGCACCATGATAAGGTGGCATCATCATTATAATATCTGCTCCCAGTGATTTTGCTAATTCTGCTCGAGGGCGTACAATATCAGTGGCGAAATGAGAAACAGTAACAATTGTTTTAACTCTACCGTCAATTTTTTTCATACAAAGTTTTGTTAATTTTTCTCTTTCATCATCAGAAAGTAAAAATTGCTCTGAGTAATTAGCAAGGATACATATTCCCTGAACTTTTTGATCGACCATACAATCAATTACTCTATTCATTCCTTCGTAATCAACTTCACCATTCTCATGAAAAGGTGTTGGAGCAACTGGCCACATACCATGGTATTTATATTTGTTATTCATTTCTTTAAGATCTTATAGAAACTTTAAGATAGTTTGAAAAGATTATTTTTCATTAATCCATACCAACATTTCATTTTCACCTCTATTTGACCATAAGTAGTATGGAATAAATTTTAAATATGCATCTGAAAGTTTTGGCTTATCTTTAATATATAACTCATTAGTATCATCAAATTTTGATCCATTAATACTTAAAGAAATAATATTTTCTGAATTTATTTTATCTTCTTTTTCGTTAAAACTATTATTACTATCTATAACAAATCGATTTAAATTTTTTCCATTATCTATTTCTTCTAAACAGTAAAGTATTGGACCTCTAAAAATAGATGCTTTTCTAATATTATATCTTACATTTGGATTTGTTCTTACAAAACGAGGTGTAAAATCAAATATTAATTCTATTTTATCACCAGCTTTCCATTTTCTATAAATTTTTGCATATCCATTGAAAGTTTTGTAATTTATTTCTTCACCATTGATTAATATTTTTGTTTTTTGATCCCACGATGGAATGCGAAAATAAATAATTGTTTCTTTGTTATTAGAATTTAAAATTTTTATCTCCGAATAACCTTTATATGGAAATTCACTTGTTTGTATTATTTTTAAACCTTGTTCTTTATCTGAAAGATCTAATTCAGAACTAATATATTGATCAACTACTAAAGACTTTTGATATGTATTATAAATATACATATCCATACTGGCAATTAGACGTGCTATATTTGGAGGACAACAAGAGCAAATGTGATACTCATCTCTTATCCCATGTCGTCTATCTTGAAAATGTAAATAACCAGGGTTACATTCAAGATAATTATCGTAAAAGAAACCTTTTCCATCCTGAGAAGTACTAGCAAGAATAAGATTATAGAAACTATTTTCTATAATATCAGCGTATTCACTATTAATTTCTATTTTAGACAATCTATTTGCAAAATAAATAAGTGCAATAGTTGCACAGGTTTCTGCAAAAGCCATGTCATTAGGAAGGTCATAATCAAAAGAAAATCGCTCTCCTATATGTGCACTACCTACGCCACTATGGATATACATTCTTTTGTCTACAATATTGCGCCAAAGTAGCTTGCAAGTTTTCAAAAGATCTTTGTTATTATTAATTCTAGCTAGATCAGCCATAGCAGTAAACATATAAAGCGCTCTAACTGAATGCCCCTCTGCAGTATTTTGTTTTATTGGCTCTTTATGAGCCTGCCAATATTCTAAATCCTTAAATACTGATTCATCTTTGGCTAAATAGAAATCAACAAAATCTCTTAAATTGGAAGGTAGTTTTGAATAATCTAATTTTTGTGAATTTTTTTTTAATATTTCGTTTTCATTAATAAAATAATGTTTGTGATTAGAGTCAGTCTTACCTCTTTCTTCAATAAAATATGTTGCAAGGTCTAAATATTTATTTTTATTTGTATGTTCATAAGCTTTTACTAAAGCTAATTCAATTTCTTGATGACCCGGATATCCTCTTTTTTTACCAACTTCTCGACCAAATGTATCAATTATATGATCAATATATTTTTCTATTGAATTTAAAAAATAATTTTCTCCCGTTGCTTTTGAATGTGCAATGGCTGATTCTAATAAATGGCCGGCACAATATAATTCATGACGATCGCGTAAATTAGTAAATTTATTTTCAGGTTCATGAAATTTAAAAAAAAAATTTAAATAACCATTATCCTCCTGATTATTGATGATTTTTTTTATAATGTTATCACATGTATTTTTTAAGTTCTTATTTTTTTCTTGTTGCATGGAAAAAAATGCACCTTCCATTAATTTTGCTAAATCTGATTCCCAAAATATATGTGGTTTTTCTGAAGAAGTGTTTTCATTTGTCAATGCTCTTATTCTTCCAGATTTTTCAAATGAATTTAGTATTTCAAAAAAAGATGAGTTGATATTTAAATCTTTTCTTTTTTTCCAAAATCCATTGTTTATTTTAACTTTTGTAAGATCCATATAATTACTCAATTATTAATCTATAGCATTTATAATATTTTTATTTTTCTTCTCTTCTTTACTTCTCTCATTGTAAGTAATAATCAATACTGAAGAGAATACAACAATTCCACCTATCCAGGTCCATAAATCTGGAATTTCTTTAAATAAAAAATAACCAAAAGCAGATCCAAAAATTAATCCACTAAACCATATTGGCTGTGTAACTGATAAATCAGCATATTTATATGCAAGACCTAAACACAAGTGTAAAATTGTACCTGATATAGCCCCAATAAAAACATATAAGATGGAAAATAGTGAAGGTGTTTCCCAAAAATAAATTGCTAGAGGTAAGGCAAAAAAAGTCATTAAAGTATATTGGTATGAAACCATTGTAATTGGTGAATCATCTTTTGATACATATTTTGAAAGAATAATTATAAAAGACCAAAATAACAAAGAAACTAAAACCATTATAGTACCAATGTTAAATTCGACATAACCTGGTCTTATTATTATTATAGTACCTAAAAAACCAATAACTAATGCTAAAATTCTGTATTTAAAAATTTTTTCACTAAAAATTAAAAAACTTAATAGTACGACAATTATTGGGCTTAAAAAATTCATAGCTTTAAATTGTTCAAAAGGAATGTATACAAGAGCTCCAAAACCTAAAATCATTACGGGAATATTAAATAACCCGCGAACTATGTAGAATTTCAAATTATTTGTTTTATAAGTTGTAAATTTATTTTTAACTAAATACGGAAAAATAATTAACAAACCAAAAAAGAATCTTAAAAACCCAATTGTAAAAACATTTGAATCATATTGTGCTGCACGTATTAATGCTTCCATTAAAACTGCAAAAAAAGATGCAGACAAAGTTAATAAAACAGCCTTAATATTATTATTCATTAATAAAATTAAAGTTTAATCGGTATTGATTGCTTTGCTATATCTTTTTTTAGATAATTTTCTCTATAAGTAATAATCAGAATTGATGAAAAAATTATTAAACCTCCTATTATCGTCCAAATATCAGGTATTTCATCAAAAATAAAAAAACCAAATAAAGATGCAATTAATAACCTGGAAAAGTTTACAGGTTGTAAAACCGATAAATCTGTAAGCTTATAAGCTATATTGATACACAAATGTACTATCGTCCCAGCAATGCCTGCAAAAATTAAATAATATAATGTTTCTGATGAAGGAGATTGCCAAAAATATAAAGCGATAGGAAAAGATAAGAATGTGACTAGGGTATATTGGTAAGATAAAATTGTAAATGCACTATCAACTCTTGCTGCAAATTTTGTAATTATGACAACTACTGACCAAATAGAACAGGAACATAAAACCAAATATGCACCAACATTTATTGGAACAATACCTGGCCTTAATATAACAAAGACTCCAACTAGACCGATTAGCAAAGCACCAATACGAATTAAATAAATTTTTTCTTTCAAAAAAATTACACTTAAAACAACTACAATTATAGGTGTAACAAAAGAAATTGCTTTGATTTGTTCTAAAGGTATAAATTGTAGTGCAGAAAATCCAAGTAACATCATTGGAATATTTAAAATACCTCTTGTTAAATGAATTTTTAAATTAGGTGTCTTAAAGTTTTGAAATTTATTATAAAAAATAAAAGGCAGAATTAAAATAAACCCAAAAAGAAATCTCAAAAATCCAGCAGTAAATACATTTATATCTTGAAGTGAAAATTTAATAAGAACATTCATTGTTACTCCTGAAACAGAAGCAACTAAAGCTAAAATAATAGCTTTTACATTATTATTCATAAGTTATACGAATGGGATATCGCAAATTTCTCCTTTGTATTTTTTATTGTCTATAATGATATCAAATTGATCTTTAGACAAAAAGTATGGTTTATTTATCATTGCAATTCCAATCACCATGTTAAATGTAGGTGAAAAGACTGCAGATCTAATTTCGCCAATTATTTTATCACCAATTGTTAAATGAATTGCTGATCTTAAATTAATATTATCAATATTAATCTTCACTCCCATTAATTTTTTATTTATTCCATTTTCTTTAATTTTAATTAATTTATCTTTTCCAAGAAATTCAATATCATTTTCTAGATGAACAAATTTATCTAATCCACATTCAAATGGATTATCATTTATATCCATATCGTTACCATAAGAAAGTAAAGCGCCTTCAATTCTTTCAATTAAATGAGGACACCCTGGTTTGACGTTAAACTCTTTACCTTCTTCAAATAATAAATCGTATAATTCTAAACCAGATTTAGTGTCTTCCACATAAATTTCTACACCACCCTGTTTTGACCAACCAGATCTAGCAATTAAATGTTTGGTATTTTTAAAATTAAAATATTTAAAATTATAAAATTTTAATTCAAAAATTTCTTTACCAAAAACTTTCTCTAACAAATTAAAAGCCTTAGGACCTTGAACAGCCATTATATTTACATCGGGCTCAGTAATTGAAACTTCTAAATTTTTTCCTATAGCAAGACCTTTAGCAAATAACATAACGTCTGAGTCAGCAATTGAAATCCACCATTTTTCATTGTTAAATTTTAGTACAACAGGATCATTAATCATTCCTCCATTTTCATCAATTATTGGACAATAATAACATTTACCTTCTTTGGCATTACTTAAATCCCTGCAAGTCATTAATTGAACTAATTGATAGGCGTCCTTACCTCTAATTTCTATTTGTCTCTCGGCAGCTACATCCCATATTTGAACATGATTTTTTAAATGATTATATGTTTCTTCAAGACTTCCCTCAAAACCTGCAGGAAGTAACATATGATTATATATTGTATAAGAAGTAACACCCTGTTTTTCAATTCTGGAAGAATAAATAGTACTTCTCAACCTTCTTGATTTAGCTACAAATTGATTGGGCATCGAAAACTCGTATAAATATTTGTATTTAATTAGTCTACATCTAAATAAATTAAATTTGATTTAATGAATCAAAGAAAATAATTGTAGGCAAAGTAAATAGATAAAACAACCAATACTATAGCTACCCAAATAGATAAATTTGTAAAAAAAGTTTTTAAATTATTATTCGAGCTTAAGAAAGATGGTAAAACCAATAAAAGTACCCCAATCATATAAATAATTGGAACTAGCTTATCCATTTATTAATATTTTTCCTTATGGATTAATTCACTAACTAGTAAATCTCCAAATCCTTTTTTTGAAGCTTGTTTGTAAAATGATTTTGCTATTTTTGAGAGTTTACTGGCATTTGGTAGGTCTGAAACAAGGTCATTAATATAATTCAAATCTTTGTATGTATTATCTACTGAAAAAACATATCCTTTGTAATTACCTTTTATAGCTTTATCTGCAATTCTATCTAAAGCTCCTGAATTTCCTGAACCCAATCTAGCAACATCACATAAAAGTTTAATATTAATATCTAGTTTTTTTGCAGATTTAAAAAATTCAATAACAGTAGTGGTAGTCATTAATGATAAAAAGTTAGATAATAATTTTGCAGAAGATGCTTTTGATACATCACCAAAATTAAAAACAGACTTACAAAATGAATTAAGATACTTTTTACATTTTAAAAAATTACTTTTTTTACCACCATAAATCCCACCTAATACACCCTGCTCACTTTGAACTGGTCCGCCCATTACACCACAAAAATTATAGCTTATTTTTTTTGAATTAAAAATTTTATCCATTTTTAAAGCGCCATTTTTGTTATGAGTTGTTAGATCTATTACGAGTGTTTTACTATCAAGTTGTTGTTTAATTTTGTTTGCTACATTCAATGCAACAGGTGTATTTGTTACACATATCATTAAACAATCAAGTTTATAATTTTGTATTTCATTATATGATTTTAATTCTTTAGCTCCGATTTTTTTTAATTTGTTTATGGGTTTTCTATTTCTATGAGCAAAAATAAATACATTGTGTTTTTTTAATAAATTTTTAGCCATTCCATAGCCCATATAGCCAACACCTATAAATCCTACATTGCTCATAATAATAACTATAGTGAAAAAATTATTATTTAAAAGTGAATTATTAATTTTAATTATTTCTAGATGAAATAAAAGAAACTACTAAAACAATAATTAAAAGAGGAACACATAAAAGATTTATAACAGTCCAATTTGAAAAATATAAAAGAAAACCAGCAGATAGCGATCCTATACCTTGAGTAGAAAAAACAATAAAATCATTTAGACCTTGTGCTGTAAATTTATCCTTTTCTTTGTAAGAAACAACCAACAAACTTGAGCCTGAAACAAATAAAAAATTCCAGCCAATACCAAGTAATATTAAACCAAGCATATATGAATAATAAAAATCAAAGAATGTATTAGTTAATATACTTAAAAACAAAATAATTACTCCTGCATATATAATATTTGTATTTCCAAATCTTTTAATTAAATCTCCAGAAAACAGAGAGGGTAAAAACATACCAATGACGTGAAGTTGAATTACGATACTGGTTTCAAATAAAGTAAATTTATTAACAAGATGCATATGTAAAGGGGTAGCAGTCATGATTATAGCCATTGTAAAATAACCAAGACCAGCGCTTACGATTGATTGTATAATTTTAATATTTTTTAAAAGTTTGAAAATAGTTTCAATTTCAAATTTACTTTGATTAATAGTATTTTTTGTTTCCTCATAAAAAAGAAGAACAAAGAAAGGAATGATTGCTGTAAAAGATAAGAAAATATAACTACCAAGAAATAAATAACTTGGAAAAAAATCTTTAAAATATTCTGCAAAATTAGATGAAAGTAATGCAGAAACTATACCTAATAATAATATAATTGAGATAGATCTTGGAATAAATTCTTTTTTAACTGATTCAGATGCAGCAAATCTATACTGATGAATGAAAGCTTGTGAGCTACCAATTAAAAAATTACCTAATGCAAAAATAAAAAAATTTTCCAAATAAATTGCAATTGAACAAATAATTAGAGCTAAGAAACTTAAAAGAGATGAAAATAAAAATCCTTTCTGTCTCCCCCAGATACTCATAAACCTAGATGCAATAGGTGCACTTATTGCTATACCTATAATCATTAAAGTCATTGGTACTGTTGCTAATGAATCTTTTATCATTATCTGGGATGTAATTATTCCACCTAATAAAACTACAGCCATTGGTGGAAAAGCTGCAATTGTAGAAGATATACAAATAACAATAAAATTTTTATTAAACATTACAAAAGATAATTTCTAATTGGTTATATTAATTTGATCACATGTCACTCTTTGATTTGCAATAAAAGTTAATAAAATTATTAAGTAGACAATATTTGCTATTAAGATAAAAATAATTATGGTTTCAAGTCATGATTTTGTAGATGATAAAAGAAATAAAAATATTAAAATTTATATCAACGGAAAATTTTATAAAAGAAAAGATGCCAAAATATCAGTATTTGACTCCTCAACAATGCTTGGGGATGGTATCTGGGATTCTTTAAGATACCATAATGATAATTTCATTTTTCTTAAAGAACATCTAGATAGGCTATATAAAGATGCAAAGCTTATTGACTTAAAAATACATTTAACCCGTAAAAAACTTTCAGAAGCACTAATAAAGACTATCCAAATAAATAAAATGAAAACAGATGTTCATTTAAGAATAATTGTTTCTAGAGGTATTAAATCAACACCCTATCAATCACCTAAAGTTACAATATCGAAACCAACAATCATCATCATCCCTGAATATAAAAAACCAGATATTAAAGCATATAAGAAAGGATTAAAATTGGTTACAGTAAAAACTATTAGGGGGCCAATTAATGTTCAAAATCCACAAATAAATTCGCTTAGTAAATTAAATTGTATACTTGCATGTATTGAAGCTAATAAAAAGAATGCTGATGAAGCACTAATGTTTGATATTAACGGAAATGTAGCTACAAATAATAGTACGCATTTCTTCTTTGTGAAAAATAATACTGTTTATACTTCAACCGGAAAATATTGTGTTACAGGAATTACAAGACAGAAAATTATAGATCTATGTAAAAAAAATAAAATAAAAGTAAAAGAAAAAAATTTTAAATTAAAAGAAGTATTAAATGCAGATGAAGCATTTTGTACTGGATCTTTTGCAGGAATTGTTCCAGTAAATCAGATAAATAAGAAAAAATACTCATTAAAGAAAAATCCTATTACTAAAGAATTAACTAATTTTTATAATAACTTATTTTAAATGATTAATTTATTTGTTTGGTCTGGACCTAGAAATATTAGTACTGCATTGATGCGATCCTTTGAAAATAGAAAGGACACTAAAGTTTACGACGAACCTTTTTATGCATATTATTTAAAAAGAACTAACTTAAATCATCCAATGAAAGATGAAATTATAAATCACTATCACACTAATGAAGATGAGGTAATTAAATTAATTACTAAAGATGATAATAATTATCAAATATTTTACCAAAAACATATGACTCATCATATTTTAGATGAAACACGTTTAGATTGGATCGATAAAGGTATAAATTGCTTTTTGATCCGTGATCCTGCTAAAGTAATTGTCTCATATTTAAAAAAAAATACTTTACAATCAATTCAAGATGTAGGTTTTAAAAAACTTTATGAAATTTTTAAAAAATTAAATTCAAAAGATCCTATAATAATAAACTCTGATTATTTATTAGCAAATCCAGAAAAGTATTTAAAGATTTTGTGTCAAAAATTAAATTTAGATTTTGATCAAAACATGCTTAATTGGCCAAAAGGTTATAGAGATACCGATGGCATTTGGTCAAAAGTTTGGTATCAAGATGTAATCTCCTCTACTACTTTTAATACCAAGAATACTAAAGAATATATTGTACCAAAAACTTATGAAAATATTTATAAAGAATGTTTAGACATATATGAAGAAATTAACAAGTACGCAATTAAAGTATGAATAAAGAAGATATTCAAGAAGCATCAAAAATTTTATTTGAACATAGATTAAATAAAACTGGTTTAAGTTCTTTAAAAAATCTAGAACCTCAAACAATTGATGAAGCTTATGCAATTCAAGATAATTTAAAACTTAGATACTTAGAACTAAAAGATAATATTTGTATTGGAAAAAAAATTGGCGCTACATCTCTAACTGCACAAGAGGTTTTAAATATGAACGAACCTTTTTATGGAAATTTATACAGTAGATACAGTTTAATTAATGCAAAAAAGTTACATGCTAAAAATTTTTTTGAACCATATGCTGAGCCAGAGATAAGTTTTAGAGTTAAAGAAGATATAGATATCTCAAAGGTACCCTACACTATAGACGATATAGATTTATTATTAGATGGATTAGTATGCTCAATAGAAATTAACGATTTTAGATTTGCAAAACCTTTACCAGAAATTGGCGCAAGAAATGTTATCTCGACAAATGGAGCATCTGAATTTTGGTTACGTAATGAAAAAATATATAATATTAATGATGTCAATCTCAATGATCTTGAAGTTACTTTATATATAGATAACAAAATAATGGACTCAGGAAATACTAAAAATGTTTTAAATAATCCTTTAAATGCTGCTTTATGGTTAATTAATAATCTGGCAAAAAAAGGTGGGACATTACTTAAAGGTCAATTTATTTCTTCTGGTTCATGTACAAAACCATCAAAAATTTACTCTGGTAATCATGTAAAAGCTCGATTTGAACAATTAGAGGATATTGAATTTCAATTTATTTAAATTATTTTTCTTTTATGGCTACTAAAGTTTATTTTAATAATTCATGCAGCATTTGTAGATTTGAAATAAATCATTACAAAAAACTAGAAAATAATCTTGAATGGATAGATATAAGTACTGAAAAAAATTCAAAAAAAGATACGAATAAAAACGCCAAGGAATTGTTAAGACGTTTGCATACAGTCAAAAATAATAAAGTTTATAGTGGAGTTGATGCATTTATTGAAATGTGGTTAGAAATTCCACGATATAGTTTTTTGGCTAAAATAATAAGAAAACCTGTAATTTATCAAGTTTCATGGTTTTTATATGAAGTTTTTGCCCTAATTCTATTTTACAAAAACAAGAATCAACTAAATAAAATAGATAGAATTAAATGAATACATATTTTGAATTATTAGAGAAAATAGTACTGTCAGTACTTATTGTTTGTACGATCATAGCCATTGGAATGGAAGTGCAAGGAATGATTGCAGTTTATAGAGTAACATTAGCAGATATTCTTTTATTATTCATTTACATTGAAATAATTGGCATGATTAAAGAATACTGGATCTCTAAAGTTATTAGAATGAGTTATCCTTTATTTATTGCAATGACAGCTCTTGCAAGAATGATAATTATGCAAAGAAAAGATGTGGATCCTTCAGCCTATGTTTATGAGTCAATAGCAATTTTAATTATAGCTATCGCTATTGTGGTTTTAAGAGTGCGTCATATGGAAATACTTAATAGACGATCTAAAAAAATATCTGACGATTAAATAATACATAAATGTTTAAATCTAATATCAGCTTTGCTGAAGATCAACTTTTATCTTATTTGCCTAAAACAGGAAAATATTATGAAGCAAATAGAAATTATAGTGAAGACAGATCCAATAATAAAACTACTTCTTTATTATCTCCCTTCATTAGATATAGATTAATATCTGAAGAACAAGTTCTAAAAAAAGTTTTAGAAAAATATGAACCAAGAGATTGTGAAAAATTCATCCAAGAAATTTATTGGAGAACTTATTGGAAAGGATGGCTGGAACATAGACCATCAGTTTATTCTGATTATTTAGAAGATAGAAATAAATTAATTGAAGAATTTGGTAATAAAAAATTTTATTTAAATGCAATTTCTGGAAATACAAATCTCTCATTTTTTAATAATTGGATTAATACTCTCAGAGAAGATGGGTACTTACATAATCATGTAAGAATGTGGTTCGCCTCAATTTGGATTTTTACTCTTAAATTACCTTGGCAACTTGGAGCCGATTTTTTTATGCAACATTTATTAGATGGTGATCCTGCTTCTAATACTTTATCATGGAGATGGGTTGCTGGGATACACACTAAGGGTAAAAATTATATAGCAAGAAAAAGTAATATAGAAAAATATAGTAATATTAAAATATTAGATAATGAAATTTTAAATGAAAATGCTAATCCTTTAGTTGAAGAAAAAATTTATAATGTGAATGAACTACATTTAAACTCTGATTATAATTTAGAAGAGATAAAATATATTTTAATACCAACTGATGAGTTAAATATTTTAAAAGATTTAAATCACAAAAAAGTGAATGTCTTTACAGGTTTACCAATTGAAGATTATAATGATCACAATTTCTCTGAAAAAATAATTAAACATATAAAAAGTATTTGTATTTCATGTTTTAGTGATGATGATTTTTATAAAAATATTAAAATTGATATTGAATTTGAAAGTTATTTTGAAAATTTAGACAAATGGATAGAAAAATTTCAAATTCAAGAAATATATTTACCCTATGTTACTAAGGGAAATTGGAAAAAAATTTATAAAAAAATAATTACAAAATATCCATCTATTAATTTTATAATTTTTAATAGAAAATATGATGTTAATAGTTGGATTTTTTCAAAAAAAGGTTATTTCAAATTTAAACAAAATATTCCAAATCTGATTACAAAAATTTAAATTATGAAAAATATACTTGAGATAAATAACGTAACTAAATTTTATAAAAATTCAGTTAAAGCATTAGAAAATATAAATCTTGATATTAAAGAAGGAGAAATATTTGCTCTACTTGGACCAAATGGTGCAGGAAAATCAACACTCATAAACTCAATTTGTGGAATAGTAAATTTCAATACTGGAACAATAAAAATAAATAATATGGATATTATTAAAAATTATCGAAATACTAGAAAAATAACAGGTATTGTTCCTCAAGAATTAAATCTTGAATCTTTTGAAACTGTCTGGAACAATGTTAATTATTCTAGAGGTCTTTTTGGTAAGAAACTTGATCATAATTATATAGAGAAGCTTTTAAAACAACTATCATTATGGGACAAAAAAGATAATAAAATTAAAGAACTATCAGGTGGAATGAAAAGAAGAGTCCTAATAGCTAAAGCATTATCTCACCAACCTAAATTATTATTTTTAGATGAACCAACAGCTAGTGTGGATGTGGAGTTACGCAAAGACATGTGGGATGTTGTTAAAAAATTAAATAAAGATGGAGTAACAATTATTTTGACAACACATTATATTGAAGAGGCTGAAGAGTTAAGTGATAGAGTAGCAGTTATTAACGATGGAAAAATAATTTTAGTGGATGACAAAGACAAATTGATAAAAAAACTTGGAGAAAAAACAATTAAAATTGAATTAGTTGAACCTATTGAAAAAATAAATGGTAATTTATCAAAATATAATTTTACTTTAGATCAAACAAATAAAATTATTTCACATACCTATAATTTAAACTCAAACACAACTGATATTACTGAATTATTAAATGATGTAAAAAAAGATGGTTATAAAATAAAAGACATTAATACTGAGCAAAGTTCACTGGAAGAGATTTTTATTAAACTTATACAGGAAAATAATAATGAATTGGTACGGAATTAAAGCAATATATATTCATGAAATGGAAAGGTTTAGAAGAACCTTATTTCAAAGTCTTGCCTCACCAATAATTACAACTTCTCTTTACTTTGTAGTTTTTGGCTCAGCGATAGGATCAAGAATAACAGAGATAGATGGAATAAATTACGGTTCTTATATTGTGCCAGGAATGATTATGTTAACTATCCTAACTCAATCAATTTCTAATGCTTCTTTTGCTTTTTATTTTCCAAGATTTACAAATACTATATATGAAATACTTGCAGCACCATTATCATCATTTGAGATAGTACTTGGTTTTGTAGGAGCCGCAGCATCCAAATCATTAATAATTGGATGTGTAATTATTCTAACAGCTAATTTTTTTGTAGATGTAAGAATAGATCACCCTCTTCTCATGATGTTTTTTTTAATTCTAACATCCATTACATTTGCTTTATTTGGCTTTATAATTGGAATGTATGCCGAGGGATTTGAAGGGTTACAAATTATTCCAATTCTAATAATTACACCGTTAGTTTTTTTAGGTGGAAGTTTTTACTCTATTAATATGCTTCCAGAATTTTGGCAGAAAATATCATTACTTAATCCTGTTTTATATTTAATAAGCGGTTTCAGATATAGTTTTTATGAAGTTTCTGATGTATCACTACTTACAAGTACATTAACTATCCTAACAATTCTAATTGGATGCATAATATTTATCACATATACATTTTCAAAAGGATATAGAATTAAAGATTAAATGATTGAAAAAAATACTAGTAATGAGTTTCAGAATAATGGAGTAGTATTACTAAAAAGAATTATTGATCAAAAATGGATTGAAGAACTAAGAAAGGGTGTTGAACATAATTTTAAAAACCCAAGTAAATATAAATGTGTTTATGAAGAAGAAAATAATCAAGAGATATTTTATGATGATTATTGTAATTGGCAAAGAATAAAAGAGTATAGAAATTTTATTTTTAATTCTAATATTGCAAAAATTGCTGGCTCATTAATGAAATCTAAAAAAGTAAATTTATTCCATGAGCATGTTTTAATAAAAGAAAAAGGATCTAAAAAAAGAACACCGTGGCATCAAGATCAAGGGTATTACTGTGTACAAGGAAGAGATAATGTAAGTATTTGGATACCACTTGATAAAATTGATATTAATTCATCAATGGAATTCATACTAGGGTCACATAACTGGGATAAAATATTTTTACCAACAAAATTTAAAGGTTATGATTATGATCATAAAGATAAAGAATTTGAAAAAATTCCAGATATTGAAAGTAATAGAAAAGATTATGAAATAATATCATATGAATGTGAGCTAGGAGATGCCATAGCATTTAACTATGCAACAATTCATGCTGCATATGGTAATAATTCAAATACTAGAAGAAGAGCTTTTTCAGTGAGATTTACTGGTGATGACGCAAGATATATTAAGAGGAAAGGTGAAATGTCTCCCCCATTTCCAAATATTAATCTCAAAAATAATGAGGTTTTAGATAGTGAAACTTTTCCAGTCTTAATTTCTTCTTAAGAAATATATTAATGGCAGAGCTGTTGCATACATTATTAAACTATAAATAGCAGCAGGTATCAAATAAACCGTACTTGCAAAGAAAGTATTAGCTACAACAATTGCTAAAGTTCCATTTTGTAGCCCAACTTCCATCAACCAACATCTGAATGTTTCTTTGGAAGATTTAAATGTATTAGATAATAAATAAACAATGATCATCATTATAATATTTAAAAATAACATAACCAAACCTGCTTGAGCAAAGTAAGTAATAACATTTTCTCTTTGAGATAATATTGCTCCAATAAGAACTAAAACAAATAAAATTATTGATATATTTTTTGCTATTTTTTCAAATGAAGATAGTACTCCACTTAATAAAACTCCAACAATAACTGGTATTGTAACAATTAAAAACATTTGTGAAGCAACACTAAATAACGACTGTCCCTCATTAATACTTCCCATGTCAAGAACACTTAATGATATCATTAATATTAATGGAACCGTAATTACGCATAAAATACTGTTTATTGCCGTCAAAGATATTGAAAGAGCAATATTTCCTTTTGCAAATGATGTTAAAACATTACTGGTTACACCACCAGGTGCAGCTGCAAGAATCATCACTCCAATTGCAAGCTCTGGAGATAAAGGCCAAAACATAACAATTAATAATGCAACTATTGGAAGAATAATAATTTGAAAAAATAATCCGATAAGAAAATCTCTTGGTTTAAAGAAAACTCTAGTAAAATCACTGAGACTTAAACCTAAACCCAATGAAAACATAATGAAAGCTAGAGAAAGAGGCAGTATTACGTCAGTTACAATTCCCATAAAATTTATTTAACATTTGTTTGCTTATAAAAAAATATAAATTTATTTAGATTTTTGATAATTGCAATTTATCAAGCATTTCAATAGGCATTTTTACAATTTTACCTTTATCATTTACAGGAGTTATTAAAATCTTCGAATCAATTAATAAATTTTTTTCTCTAAATATAGATTGATTAAAAATTATTTTTACTTTTGAAATTTCGTGAATTTTTGTTTCAACATCTAAGATATCTTCAAAATATGCAGGTAATTTAAAATCAATATCGATATGTTTAACTACAAAGTAAAAATTAAGTGATTGGAGTAGGTTTTGATGATTATATCCCAATTTATATAAGAATTCTGACCTACCCCTCTCTAAATATTTTAAATAATTTGAATGATATACTCTGCCTGATGCATCGGTATCTTCATAGTAAACTTTAATTTTATAATTCATAATATTGATTTAGGTAATTTTTTGACATTTCAGAAAGATTAAAACCGATACCTATTGATGAATTTAATAAAAGATTACCATCTCTTATTTTGACAGCAGGTTTCAAAATATCAGTTCTGAGTGCATTTTCGTTAATATCATATTCTAAAAAACCACTTTGATTAATTGCAGACATTAAATGCGCTGAAGTAACCAAACCTACAGCACCACCTAAATAATGTAGATATAATTTATCAGTAACTATTTTATCTTTTAAACTTATTATTTGAGAAATACCTCCATACCTAGCAATATCTGGTTGTAAAAATTTAATTGAAGTATCATCATTTAATTTAACAAAGTTATTCATTTGAGTAATATTTTCACCAAAGGCTAAATTTTTATGATTATTTATTAAATTAATAATTTCATTTAAAGAATTATCAGCACTAATTGGCTCTTCTAACCAATAATATCTGAACTGATTTAATGCTTTAATATTTGAGTGAACTTTATCTATTTTCCAAGCTTGATTTACATCAATCATATAATCTTCAGAATCACTTAAAATTTTTTCAATTGATGCTAAACTTGAAATATCATCATTTAAATCATAACCAATTTTTATTTTAAATTTTTTTATTCCTAATTTTCTTGCTTCACTAATTCTTTCTTGGTGCTCGTCTCTATTAATTCCACTAGCATAAACTTGAATCTTATCTGAAGAATTACTATTAATTAATTTGTTTAAAGGTATTTTTTTATTTTTTGAAAATAAGTCCCAACAAGCACAATCTATTCCGGAAATAATATTACTAAAAGCTCCATAATCACCACTTTGAATTTTTATTGAATTAAATTTTTCATAAAAAAAATCATAAGGATCACTAGGTTTTTCAAAATTAAAATTTTTAAGTAAATTTACAAAATAATCTTTGAAAATTTCAAATCTATATCTACCAGCATGATTTGGGAAATTACACCATATTTCACCAAATCCACTGTTGTCATTTTGATCAATTAATTCAACTACTAACGATGATCTAAAAGTCATTCTGCCAAATGAAGATAAAACTGGATTTTTATTCTTATACTTAAATAAGTGAATTTTGATTTTATTTACTTTAATCATTAAATTAACAAATCATATATTGATTATCTTTTATCTACATAAACTATCAATAATTGACATAATTAAAATCATAAATTTTAAAGAGAAATCCTCGTTACATTGAAAAAAATGCAATAATCACTAAATAGCATTACGAAATGACTGATTATTTAGACTCAATAATTAAAAGAGATCCAGCTGCAAGAAGCAAGCTAAGTATCGTGCTTACATACCCAGGAGTGAAGTCTGTTTTCTTTCATAGAATAGCAAACAATCTATGGAATTTAAATCTTTACACTCTAGCAAGAATAGTTTCTCAATTTAGTCGTTTTTTAACAGGAATTGAAATTCATCCAGCAGCTAAAATAGGTAAAAACCTATTTATTGATCATGGTATGGGAACTGTAATTGGAGAAACAAGCATAATTGGAGATAATGTTACTTTATATCATGGTGTTACACTTGGAGGAATTAGTCCAGCAGAAAATTCCAATAATCAAAGAGATACAAAAAGACATCCAACAATAGAGGATAATGTAATCATAGGATGTGGAGCAAGTATTCTTGGCCCAATTAATATTGGGAGTTGTGCAAGAGTTGGAGCTAATACAGTAGTATTAAAAGATGTTCCTCCTTATGCAACAATGGTAGGAAATCCAGTTAAAAATATTAATATTAATAAGGATACTTCATTTAATCCATATGGTGTAAGAGATATTGATGATAACAAATAATGTTACTCAATTAATTGGTAACACCCCCCTATTAAAATTAAAATACCCTTCAGAGATTTCAGGTTGTGAAATATACGGTAAAGCTGAATTTATGAATCCAGCTGGTTCAGTGAAAGATAGAACAGCACTTGGTATTATCGAGGATGCAGAAGAAAGAAAATTATTAGAACCAGGTGGAACTGTCGTTGAAGGTACTTTTGGGAATACAGGAATAGGCTTAGCATTAGTTTGTAATGCAAAAAATTATAATCTAGAAATTGTAATGCCTAACATAACCGTTCAATCTAAAAGAGATATACTAAAAAATATGGGAGCAAAACTTCATTTAGTTGATGCAAAACCATATTCCGATCCTGGTAACTATCAAAAAGTCTCGCAGCAATTAGCTAAAGATATTGAAAAACAAACAGGTAAAAAAACTTTTTGGGCTGGTCAATTTGAAAATTTAGCTAACTACAAATTTCATGAAAAAACAACATCTGCAGAAATTTTTAAACAAACAGATGGTAAGATAGATGGTTTCACATGTGCAATTGGAACTGGAGGAACTTTAACCGGTGTGAGTGTTGGGTTAAAATCAAAAAATAAAAAAATTATTATCGCTTGTACAGATTCACAAGGATCATCAATGTTTAATTATTTTACTAATGGTGAACCAGAAAAAAAAGGAGAGGAATCAATTACAGAAGGTATTGGACAAGCCAGAGTAACAAAAAATTTAGAAAATTGTCTTGTAGACCAATCATTTTTTGTTTCCGATCAAGAATGTATGGAAATGCTATTTAAAATTATGAAAACAGACGGATTATTTCTAGGATTAAGTTCTGGAGTAAATATATGCGGTGCAGTAAAACTGGCCAAATCAATGGGTAAAGGAAAAAAAATTGCGACAATACTTTGTGATGATGCAAATAAATATTATGATAAGATGTTTAATAAAGAATATTTGATTTCCAAAAATTTACCTTATGCCGATTGGATGTAATAATGAAAACTAAAGATAAAAAATTTAATTCTAAAGTAATTCATTCAGGTCATGGCGCTGATGAAACTACTGGTGCAGTAATGCCTCCTATTCATCTTTCATCGACTTTTAAGCAAAATTCTCCTGGTGACTTTACTTATGAATATGCAAGAACAGGAAACCCAACAAGAGATATATTAGAAAAGTTATTAGTTGAATTGGAAGATGGTAAATTTGCTTATGCTTTTAGCTCAGGTATGGCTGCAATTTCTGCATTATCAGATGCTTTAGGTAAAAATTATTCAATTATTTGTAGCGATGATGTTTACGGTGGAACAAGAAGAATATTTGATAAAATTAAAACAGTTAATCAAGATGTGGAAGTAACATATGCCGATCTTAGTAAGGAAAATAATTGGCAAGGTCATCTAAAAGAAAATACAAAAATGATTTGGGTTGAGACTCCCTCTAATCCATTACTAAAAATTATAGATATAAAAAAAATTAGAGAAAGCTTAAAAGATGATAATATCATCATAGTCTGTGATAATACTTTTGCATCACCTTATAATCAGCAACCATTAAATTTTGGAGCTGATGTTGTTATACATTCGTCAACTAAATATCTTGGTGGGCATTCTGATATAATAGGCGGTGCATTAATTATAAATGATAATAAAATTTTAGCTGATAAAATTAAATATATTCAAAATGCAGTTGGTGCTGTTCCTAGCCCCTTCGATTGTTATTTACTTATTCGATCAATTAAGACACTTGCTGTACGAATGGAGAGGCATAATAATAATGCCTTAGAAATTGCTAATTATTTATTAAAACAACCTAAAATTAAAAATGTATTTTACCCTGGGCTAGAAAATAACCCAAGTTATGAAATTGCAAAAAAACAAATGACTGGATTTGGAGGAATATTATCAATTGAATTAATGGGTGATATTAATTCAGCAAAAAAATTTCTTGAAACAATTCAAATATTTACACTAGCAGAAAGTTTGGGAGGAGTTGAAAGTTTAATTGAGCATCCAGCTATAATGACACATGCATCCATTGATAAAAAAGTTAGAGATGAATTAGGAATTTCTGATACTCTAATCAGACTTTCGATTGGTATTGAAGATATTAATGATTTAAAAAATGCGTTAAATAACGCACTTAATTTAATTTAATTTAATACACTTCAATAATAAATAATTTTTTTATCAATTGAAATTTGATTTATAGTACCAATGAGTTTCAAAAAAATCCTTATCACTATAACCTGAAAAATCTTTGTTTGGACCACCTGAGATATCAATATAATAATTAGTCCATCCATTCTTCCATGCTTTATATGGTGATATCTTTTCAAATAGGAGCTCACCTTTGTTTAAAAAAATCCAACCACTGTGTTTATCTTGAGTTGGGCTATCACAATACATATCCATTAAGCTATCATCATTAATATCAATCAATATGGTATGTCCACAGTATGAATTATAAGGATTACTCTCAGATCTTATTTCATTTTTCCAAACTTTAATAGAAGACCATTCTTTTTTACCTGGTATCATTGGAATTTGATCAGCGATAGTGAAATTTGCGTCTCCATCATTAGACCAAATAGTATGCGTACCACCTGCATAAAGAGGTCCAACTGTAGTTCCAGAAATATCTAAATCCCCATCTCCATCAAAATCCCATGACACTAAATCTACAACATGTGAAAAAAGGTATTCTGATCCATAAATATCATATGCTGGTGGAATTTTCTTCCACCCTTTTTTAAAGTTTCCTTTTCCATCACCAAATAAAACTACTGTGTTATTATGTTTTTTACTAGAACTGTGAGAATATAATTTTTTTTCAAACCAACCACCACTTGCTATTAAATCAACAATACCATCACCATTATAATCGCCAGTTGTGACAGCAAAAGCAAATTGATCGGCACAATGTTTTACGCTAAAATTACCCTGACCATCATTTAGATGGCAATATATTTTTCCTCCACCTTTAGTTTTTTCCCATTTAATATGAGGTGTTATAATGTCTAAATCGCCATCATGATCAATATCATTTACAGTAACACCATGAGAAAACCCTTGATACAAACCTGTTTTATCATCTACCATCTCACCTATTTCTTTAGTTTGAACCCATTCACCATTTTGATTTGATATAAACACAGCATCGGCTCCACCATAATAAAACTTTCCATTAAACTGATGACCATATGCACTAGGACAATAAACATCATCAATACCATCAGAATTAAAGTCAGCTAAAATTGGGCGCTGGCAATTTCTACCTAAGTTAGTAATCTGTTTAAACCTTTTATTAATTTGTTTTCTGGACTGTTCAGTAACTGTAAAAACTGCAAAATTTAGATAGTTTGTGCCTCCTTCTTCAACTTCACATAAAGGAACTCCGACAGAAGATAATTTCAGTTTACCTGGGCATACTTCCATTTCATAAGATAAAATAAGATCAGTAATTCCATCATTATTTAAATTACCAAAAGCCATGTGATTAATAAAATAAACTTGGTTATTTTTAGATTTATGATTTCTTTGAAATAAGTCAGAAGGTAAAAAATAAAATGAACCCAAAGAAGAATTTATTTTTGCCTCTTTAGGAATATAATTTCCAAAAAATTCAACTTTAAGAATATTCTTAATATTATTAATATTTTCTGAATTAACAGATGCAGTGTAGAAAATAATAGAAGAAAAGATCAAAAAATTTTTAAAAGAATTAATAATAAATTTAAATTTAATTTTTCTAAATTTAATCATTAACTAATAATATTTAGTAATTATGATTGAAATCATATTTATATTATTCAAATAAACTTTTTAAGATCTGGTGGTAAATAATTAGGACCCTTCATAACTTTACCAAATTCATTATAAATAGGCTTACCTTCTTCTGATAGTTTACTCATATTACTACGATGAACTTCGTCAAAACATTTATCTAGATCTATGCCAAAAGCAGCACCTGCACCATATGTTACAACTAAAATATCAGTTAATGCATCAGCAACTTCAACTATATCATTATCATTAATTGCATCTTTTAATTCATTAAATTCTTCATCAATCAATTTTTTTCTTAATTCAACAATTTTATTTTCTGGAAATTCAGCACTAGTTTTTACTTCTTGACCAAAAGTGGTCATAAATTCTTTTACTTTTTCAAAATTTGTCATTTTATCTCCCAATAATATTTATTTATAAAAAATATCGTTGTAAGTCACAACTATAAAGAGAAAAGATATTATTGTTATCCCCACAGCCAAATAAACTCTTGTAATAAACTCAGGAAGAGAGTTTGAAAAAATTCTTCTAATAATAAAATACATTATATGACCACCATCTAAAAGAGGAATAGGAAGCAAATTAAATAACCCCACAAACAAAGAAATAATAATAAATAAAAATAGAACTCCTCTAACCTGATCTAGCATCATTTGATCAGCATTTTTAACGATCCCTATTGGTCCAGCTAACTGATCTCCTAATGTATTTTCTTTATAAGATTGTTGAAGAAATGCAAAAGAAGCAGCATAATATGTAGGTATAAATAAAGATGAGTTTTTAATTGAATCAATTAAATTATACTTATCAATAATAGGATTTTCAGGTGAAGATATTCCGATAATGTACCTATTTAATTCTTCATTAAATTTTAGATCAAAATTTTTTTCGATTATCTGATTATTTCTTTCTATCAAGATATTTATACTTTGGTTATTTGCAATTGCTTTTGGGATATCAGAAAACTCTTCAATACTAATATTATTTATTTCAAGTATTCTATCTCCTTCTCTAAGATCATTTTCAAATGCTGATGAATTTTCGCTAACTGATCCAATAATTGGCATTAAGCTAACAATTCCAAAAAAGAAAAATATGCAGAAAAGAGCAAACCACGCACTAAGAATATTAAAAATACTTCCTGCTAAAAGTACTAATATCTTTTGAAAAAGTGTAAGGGATTGAAAGGATCCTTGTTCATCATTAGGGTTTGGAGAAAATATATTATCTAGACCTTTGATTTTAACATATCCACCCAATGGAATTGGAGATAATTTCCATGTAGTGCCATTTCTATCTGTATATTTTAAAAGAGGCTTACCAAATCCAATTGAGAAATCAGTAACTTCAGCTTTAAACAATCTCGCAACTATATAATGACCATACTCATGTATTGCGACAAGCACTAAAAAAACTAAAATAAGATTAATATAAATCATACTTATTATTAAATTAATATTTTAAATAATTGATAAATAGCAATTATCCTGTTTTAACCTCTTCATATTCATCAATTGGTGGACAAACACAAAATAAATTTCTATCACCGTATACATTATCAATTCTACTAACTGGACTCCAGTATTTATTATTTATCAAATAAGCATGCGGGTAGGCAGCATCTTTTCGGGAATATTTGTGATCCCAACTGTCAGAAGATACTTCTTCAATGGTATGAGGGGCATTTTTTATAGGATTATCTACTTTATCAAATTTACCATCTCTAATCATAGTAATTTCATTGTGAATAGAAATCATTGCCTCACAAAATCTATCTAGTTCCTCTTTTGATTCACTTTCAGTAGGCTCAATCATCAGAGTGCCGGGAACAGGAAATGACATTGTAGGTGCATGAAATCCATAATCGATTAGTCTTTTAGCAATATCTTCATCTGAAATATTTAATTCTTGTTTAAATGGCCTGATATCAATAACAAATTCGTGAGCCACCATATTATTCTTACCTGTATATAAAATGGGGTAATAATTTTTTAATCTTTCTTTAATATAGTTAGCATTTAATATTGCTACTTGAGTTGCTAATTTTAAACCATCGTCACCCATCATAGATATATAAGAATATGAAATGGGTAAAATAGATGCACTGCCCCATGGAGCTGCAGAAACTGCCTCTTGAGTCGTTAAACCTATTTCATTTTTAAAAATAGGATGTCCAGGCGCAAAATCTGCTAAATGTTTTTTTAATCCTATAGCCCCAACTCCAGGCCCACCTCCTCCATGAGGTATGCAGAATGTCTTATGGAGATTCATATGGCATACATCAGGTCCAAATTTACCTGGTTTAGCTACACCAACCATTGCATTATAATTAGCGCCATCTAGATACACTTGCCCACCAGCATCATGAATTTTTTTACAAATCTCAACAATACTTTCTTCGAATACACCATGTGTTGATGGATATGTAATCATTAAAGCAGACAGTTTATCACCTGCCTCTTCTATTTTTTTATCTAAGTGAGTTAAATCTACATTACCTTTGTCATCACAGTTTACAATTAAAATATCCATGCCGCACATCTGTGCACTGGCTGGATTAGTTCCATGAGCACTTTTTGGAATTATACAAATATTTCTTTTAGTATCTGAATTTTTCTCATGATATTTTTGTATAGCTAATAAACCAGCAAATTCACCTTGTGCTCCTGCATTAGGTTGAAGTGAAACTGCATCAAAACCAGTAATATCTTTTAACATCGATATTAATTCACTCATCATTTCATTATATCCCTCACGTTGATGGGGCTCTAAGAATGGATGCGCATTTGAAAAACCTGGTAAAGTAATTGGAAGCATTTCAGATGCAGCATTTAATTTCATAGTACAAGATCCAAGAGGTATCATTGATCTATTTAAAGCAACGTCTTTATTTTCCAATTTTTTTAAATATCTCATCATTTCTGTTTCAGAATGATAGATATTAAATACAGGATGAGTTAATATTTTGTCTTTTCTATCTAAATCATTTTTGAAAATCGAATCTTCAATTTTACTTTCAATTTCTTCTGCGTATATTTCATTATTGTTTTCATTAAAAAATTTAATTAAATTATCTACATCTTGTAGTGATGTAGTTTCATCTAAGGAAATTGAAAAATGATCGTCATTTACAAATCTAAAATTTATACCATTGTCTATAGATTTATTTACCCAGTATTTAGATTTTGTATCTTTTATTAATAAGGTATCAAAATAATTTATAGATTTTACTTCAAAATTTAATATCTCTAATGATTTTTTTAGATATCTAGACTTATAATGAATGTCCTCAGCAATATTTTTTAATCTAGTTGGACCATGATATATTGCATATGAGGCAGATATAATTGCTAATAAGGCCTGTGCAGTACATATATTACTTGTAGCTTTTTCTCTTCTAATGTGTTGCTCACGCGTTTGAAGAGCCATTCTGTAAGATCTTTTATTAGTACGATCAACTGATACACCAATTAGTCTCCCAGGTATCATTCTTTTATATTCATCTAATGTTGCAAAATATGCTGCGTGTGGACCTCCTAGACCCATTGGAACTCCAAACCTTTGAGTACTTCCTACAACTATATCAGCTCCAAAATCTTTTGGTGATTTCATAACTACCAAACTCATTATATCAGCTGCTATGATTGATAACGCATCGTGAGATTTATTTATATTTATTAAATCGTTGAGATTTGCAATTTCTCCGTATGTATCTGGATTTTGAATTAAACAACCAAATGTATCGTCATCTGGATTATCAAAAATAATTTTTATACCTAGGGGTTTAGCTCTTGTTTTTAAGACAGATAGTGTTTGTGGATGACATTTATTTTGCACACAAAAAGTAAACTTTGCACTTTTTTTAATTTTAAAAGCCATCATCATAGCCTCAGCTGCCGCAGTACTTTCATCAAGTAAAGATGCATTTGCAATATCCATTCCAGTCAAATCAATTATCATTTGTTGAAAATTCATTAACATTTCCAACCTGCCCTGACTTACTTCTGGTTGATAAGGTGTGTACGCAGTGTACCATCCTGGATTTTCAAGAATATTTCTTAAAATAACGCTAGGAGTAATAGTATTATAATAACCCATTCCAATATAAGTTTTTTTGAAATTATTTTTTAAAGATAAAAGTTGAGTATTAATTTTATTAAACTCCTCAGACATACCAGGTCTAAATTTAAGTTTATTTTTAAAAATGATATGATTAGGTACAGTTTTTTCAATTAATTCATCTAATGAGGAGCAGTTTATTAATTTGAGCATTTCTCCAATATCTTCATTTCTAGGTCCTATATGTCTGCTAACAAATTTATCTATTTCAATCATCTATTGTTCCAAAAATTGTTTATACTCATCTTCTGACATAAGTTCAGAATATTGATTTGAATCAGAAATTTTCATTTTAAAAATCCATCCCTCGTTTTCTGCATCTTGATTAATAATAGCAGCATCATTTTCTAGATTATTATTCACTTCAATTATTTCACCATCTATTGGAGCATAAATATCAGAAGCTGCTTTTACAGATTCAACAACGCATATTTCATCTTTTGCTTTTACCGAATTTCCAACTGAAGGTAATTCAATAAATACAATATCACCAAGAGATTCTTGGGCATGATTGCTAATACCAATTGTAGCAATTTCATTTTCAATTGAAACCCATTCATGATCTTTTGTGTATTTTTTTTCACTCATATATGCTCCCATTTTTTTTATAATTTTTTTTTACAAAAGGTAGATTATTAATTTTTACTAATTCTAATTTTTTTCTAATTTCACAAAAAATTGGATTATCAGTATTGAATTCAGATATTATATAACCAATAGCAATAGATTTATTTAGATTGGGAGAAAAACATCCACTTGTAATTTTTCCAATTTCATTATTATTATTATCGAATAATTTCATTCCATCCCTTAGCATTGATTTATTGGTTGAAATTAAACCTATTTTTTTATTAGATAATTTATTTTTTAATTGATCAGATAAAATCTTATTTCCATTTAAATTTTTGTCTTCTAATCTTTCTTTATCTAGAGCCCATGATAAACCAGCTTCAATTGGAGTAATATTTTCATTTAATTCATGACCATATAAACTTAATCCAGCTTCGAGTCTTAATGAATCTCTAGAACCTAAACCACAAAGCATTGTATTTTCATTTTTAAGTAAAAGATTAATTAAATTTTCTGCACTTTCATTTGGAATAGAAAGTTCAAAACCATCTTCACCGGTATAACCTGATCTACTTACTATTATTTCATTGTTATCGTATTTACTTATTAAAATATCAAAAAAATTCATATTATTTGGAATATCAATAATATTTTTTAAAACATGAATAGAATCAGGTCCTTGGATTGCGAATAAACAATTTTTTTCATAAATTTTTTCTGCATTAGGAGCACAAGAAATAAATATTTCTTCGTCTTCTTTTTTTCGAGATGCATTATAAACAATATATAAATATGACTTATCTTTAATATCAATATTTGAAATAATTAGATCATCAATAACACCTCCATCTTTATTGAGCAAAAATGAATAATGCGATCTATTTTTAGTTAATTTTTTTAATTGTAATGGAATATATTTTTCTAATTTATGTAAATAAGATTCATTATTTTCTATTAAAATTTGCCCCATATGACTAACATCAAAAATACCAGAATGATTTCTAACGTTTTTGTGTTCATTAATTATTCCAGTTTTATAATTAATAGGCATATTAAAACCTGCAAATGGCAATATCTTTGCACCATTATTTTGATGAAAATTTTTCAGAGGAATGTCTATTGGTAACTGGTTCAAATAAATTCTCCAAGCTACCCCTCTGTCTTTTTACCTGAGAGCTTTTCACCTTCGGTAGAGCTAAATGCTCTTTTCCAGAGTTTTTTTTTAACGGTCCATTTTGCCTGAGAGTTTCCGGGTCGTTGCTCCTTCGGCTCTGAAATTTCAGTATCTCCCGTTAATTATTTGTATACTTTTTTTTATAATTTAACAATTAATTTAGAGGTATTTTATTATCAATTTTTGATTTTTGATAAATTTCTGACATTTTTTGGTACTCTTCTTTGATCTGATAAATTTTATCTAATAATGAGTCCTCTATGCCTAATCTTTTAATTTCTGATAAAATTGAGTAACTCTCCCAATAATCATTATTAATATTGTATTTACCATCTTTGATCTTAAAAACCTCCGTCAAAATTTTAAGATCGTGCGGAATATGAAAACCTTCTTTTGTGTCAGTATAAGAAAAAAAATAATAAAAATTGTCAAATCCGGCCCACGTTATAGCTGATAAACACATAGAACAAGGCTGATGTGTGCTTATGAAATAATAATCTTTTGTATTAAACAGTTTTTTTTCAAATAAATTAAAAAGAGTTGAAATTTCTCCGTGAAATAAAGGATTTTTGATTTCCTGGTTTGTACCCAGACAAACAAGACTTAGGTCAGATTTTTTAACAATAAATCCACCAAATATTTTATTTCCTTCATTAATTGAAATTTTTGTTAGTGGTATAAGATCATCTAAAATAATATCTAAAATTCTTTCATAATTTGTTATCATTATGAATGTCTGATACTTTATTTATTAGATTTGTCTATAAAACAAAAAAAAAGGACCCAGCAAGCTAGGTCCTTTTTGTGTATCGTGCATTTCCTCCCGATACAATTTAATAATTGTTTCCTTTTATTAAATTGATTATTACCTTTGCGTGTAATAATTAAAAATAATTTATCTGTTTGTTATTTATCAATCAATAAAAAAATGTATTTTTAAAACTAATTAATATTTTTTTGTTGATATGTTTGTTAATAAAATGTGTAAAATTAAATTTGATTAAAAATGAGTAAAAATTCAAAACTTAATGTCCTAGGAGTTATGACAGGCACGTCAATGGATGGTGTTGATATCAGTTTGATTAATACAAATGGGACTGACTTTGTAAAAATTAAATGTGAAAAATCATATAAATTTGATAAAAATTATCAAAATACAATAAACAATCTAATATTAAATAAACCAAAAACTAATAATAAAATTAAAGAATATTTTTTAAAAAAAGATGATTTCGTTACAGATATTTTAGAAAAAAAAATAATTTTATTTCTGAAACAAAAAAAAATTAATAAAAAAAATATCGATTTAATATCAATTAGTGGACAGACTGTTTACCACGACCCATCAAATAAAATATCAATTCAGTTAGGAAATGGAAAAAAAATTGCAAAAAAACTTAAAGTTAAAACTATAAGTAATTTAAGAGATAATGATATTAAAAATGGTGGTCAAGGAGCACCAATTGGATCATATTATCATAAGTTTTTAATACAAAAATTTAAGGAAAAAGCGATTATAGTAAATCTTGGAGGTATAGCAAATTTTTCAACTGTAGTTTCAAGAACATTATTATCATCGGATATAGGGCCTGCAAATTGCTTAAGTGATGATCTTTGCAATTATTTTTTTAAAAAAAAATTTGATAATGATGGAAATTATGCAAGAAAAGGTAAGATTAATAATAAATTAATCGAAAAATTCAAAAAAGACAAATTCTTTAAAAAAAAGTTCCCAAAATCATTAGATAGAAATTATTTTAGAAATTATTTTAATAAGCTAATTAAATTGAACAAATATGATGCGCTAATGACTGCTAACTACATGACATATATTGGATTTAAAGAATTATTAAAAAATAAAAAATTTAAGATTGAAAGAATTTTACTTACTGGAGGAGGAAGAAAAAATAAATTACTGAAAGAAATATTAATGAATAAAATGAATAAAAAAATTGAACTTATTGATAAATATAAAATAAATGGTGATTTAGTAGAAGCTCAAATGTTTGCATATATTGGCATGAGATCATTTAAAAATTTAGATATAAGTAATATAAATACTACAGGTGTGAAAAAAAATTTAAGTGGTGGTATTTTATATTTTCCAGATTAATTAGTTAAATCTGTCCAAGTTTTTTTATCAATATTTGAGCCACACAATATCACCATTGTATTTTTGCCAATAAGCTTATTATTAATTTTATATTTTAAAGCAGCAAGACCAGCAACACATGCGGGCTCAAGAAATAACTTAAATTTTTTATAACAAAAAACCATAAATTTTTTCATTTGATCATCAGAAACAGTTACCATTTCATCAATTACTTCTTTTGCTATATCAAAAGAATATTGCATATGTAAAGGTGCTGAAAGGCTGTCAGCAATACTATTTACATTAACATTATTTAGTGGTTTGTTAGCTCTTAAACTTTGATTTAAGCCATTCGCATTTTCAGGCTCAACACCAATAATTTTAATCTTAGGATAAAATTGTTTTACATACGATGAAACGCCACTTATTAACCCCCCTCCTCCAACTGAAATTAGTAAATTGTCAATTTTAGTATTAATTAATTTTAAATATTCTACAATTTCTAATCCCAAGGTAGCACTACCTTGTAATGTCAATGGGCCGTCAAAAGGGTGAATAAAATAATAACCTTCATTTTTAGCATTTTCAGCATCAAGAAAAGCTTGTTTTGGATTTGTAAAAATAATGTTAGCACCATAATTTTTACAAGTTTGAACTCTATATATATTTGCACTTTCGTATAAGAAAATTTTATTTTTCAATTTAAATTGATTGGCCACAAATGAAGCAGCGATCGCATGATTTCCAGCACTAACTGCTGTAATTCCTTTATTAAATTTATTCTGATCTTGAGAAATTATATTATTAATAGCACCTCTTGCCTTAAATGAACCAGATTTTTGTAAAAATTCGCATTTAAAAAATAAATTTGTAGAAAAATAATTATCAATATCATCAGGACACTTTAAAAAAGGGGTTTGATTAATAAATGGTCTAATTTTTTTATAAATTTTACTAATATTATCGACAGATAAATCTTTAGGTATCAAGAAATTCCTCTAATTTCTTTAATTTTATCGTAAGCAATATTAATTGCCGCTAATTCTTTATTAGATTGTTTAATAAATTCTTTAGGCATACCTTTGGCAATTAAATTATCTGGGTGATGTTCTTTATTTAATTTTATCCATTTTTTTCTTATCTCATTATCAGTGCTTGATCGATTCACACCCAATATTTTGTAAGGATCAGATTCACTATTTTTTAAATTTGATTGAAAAATTCTTTGAAAATCTTTTTCACTAAATTTAAACGATTTAGAAATTGATCTTAAAAAATCTATTTCACTAATAGATACCTTTCCATCAGATGCAGCAATATAAAATAAATTATTTAATAATTCTTCCAATAAAATTTTATTAGCTGAAAATAAATCTCCTACTTGATTTGCTATTTGTTTATAACCATACGTATCTTTTTTTGCCTCATTGAATATTTTTGCAACTTTAGGAATTTCAGATTTTGGAACTTTAAATTTTTCTTTAAATGCTCTTATTTCATCATCTGATACAATGCCATCTGATTTAGCTAATTTTGCAGCTAGAATAATAAAACTTAATGTAAAAATTTGTTGTTTTTGATTATTATTTATTCGATTGAAGTTAAATGATGATTTTGATTTAGATCTTCTGTCAAAAGCACCACCAGCCATTACACCTAAGATAGCCCCTATAGGTCCTCCTAAAGCAAATCCTGCTGCTCCGCCTATAACTCTTCCCCAAATACTCATCTTAAAGTTTCAATTATGCCTTTTAATTCATTTATCTCATTTTGAGAAATTTTATTATCTTGATTCAGATCTATAATTTGAAAGAGTAAATTTAATGATTGTTCAATTTCTTCATAGGAAATAACTCCATCATTATTTAAATCAACAAAATTAAAGTACATTTCTTCTTCTTCATTTAATTCAGAAGAATATGCAATTGAAGAATATAAAAGTAAAAATAAAAAAAATATTTTTATCCAAACCATCTATACATTCCTATAATACCTGCACCAGCGTAAAAAAATTGTAAAAACAATATTCCATTGTGTTTTAATTTATAGGCCCAGATTCCAATTAATACTGCTGATAGCAATAATAATGAAAAGCCAATAAATTCTAATCCAATGTTAAATGCAACTAGTAGGGAATAAAGGATTGCTGTAGTTACGCCAATCCATTCTAAAAGTTTGTTTGAATTCAATTAAATATTATTTTTTCTTAATATTAATAGCGTTTTCTTTTCCACGGTTTTCACCGATTTCAAATTCAACTGGCATACCTTCTTCTAAAGTATCAATACCAGCAGCTTCTAAAGCTGAAACATGAAGAAAAACATCTTTTCCTCCATCATCATTTTCTATAAATCCATAACCTTTGGTCGGATTAAACCATTTAATTTTACCACTTGGCATATTGTATTCTCCTTATTTATTATTGTGGGATTAAATTTATTTAACTTATATAAATATTGTATATTGATTAATTTAATACTTTAAATAACTAATAAGAAATTAATTTCAACAATTTTTTTATTTTTATGCTTAGCTATAAACACGGATATCATGCTGGAAATCATGCAGATGTTATGAAACACATTATAATGCTTTACTTATATAATCTTGAAAAAAAGGTAAATAATTCAATAAGTTATGTTGATACTCATTCTGGTAATGGAATTTATAAATATATATCAAAGTATATGGATAAAAATAAAGAGTATAAAGAAGGAATTAAAAAGATACAAAATTACAAAGGTAATAATGTTTTAATTAGAAATTATCTTTCAACTATTTCTAAAATTACTGGAAAAAATAATTTTTATCCTGGATCACCTATATTTATTTCGTCCATAGCTAATGAAAAAGATAAATTATTTTTTTGTGAACTACACAATAATGAATATGAATTATTAAAAAAAAACTTAAACAAATATACCAATGCTAAAATTTTAAATGCTGATGGATTTAACTTTATATTTAATAAAGTTAATAAAGAAAATAATTATTTTGTATTTATAGATCCATCATATGAAATAAAGAATGATTTTGAAAAAGTAGAAGAGATTCTAAATAATATTGATAATTTATTTTCAAATTCCAAAATCATAATATGGTATCCAGTTTTGAATATTTTGGAAAATGACTCCTTTATTCAGAATATTAGAAAAAAAGGTATAAGTAATATTATCAATGTTGAAGTTCCTATTATGAAATATGGAGACAATGTTGGAATGCAAGGAAGTGGCTTATTATTAATAAATTTTTCAAATAGATCTATAATGAAAAACCTCAAAGAGGTAATACATGAAATTCAAGATATTTTAAAACAAGAGGAAAATAGTACTAGGTTTAAATTAAGATATTTATAAATATGAAAAAAATTAATTTACTTGATGAAGATATCTATAAGTTATTTATAAAAATTGCTTTGCCAGCCTCAATTGGAACTATATTTAATAATCTCTATTCTTTAGTTGATACTATTTTTGCAGGTAGAATGATTTCTGAAACAGCTTTAGCAGCTATTGGTCAAACATTTCCTGTATATTTTATAATTATTGCACTTGGAATAGGACTCAGCATAGCTACAACAAGTAATGTTGCTAATTCTTTAGGAGAAAAAAATATTAAAAAAGCAAGTCATGCATTTTCACAATCTTTTGTTGTAACAATTTTAGTAGGCTTAGGTATAACTATTTTTGGACTTTATTTTGGGAACATAATTTTAGAATCTATAAATGATGATCCAAAAACCCTAAAACTTTCGTCATTATATATGAACGTAATTTATTTAGGATCAGTCATAATTCTTTTACTCATGGTATGTAATTCTTGTTTATCAGCTCAAGGAGATACAAAAAGTTATAGAAATGTTTTAATTTTTAGTTTTTTTCTTAATATAATTTTAAATCCAATATTAATTACAGGAAAAATAATTAATTTTGAATTATTTATGCCAATGGGTATAACTGGAATAGCAATAGCTACCATACTCTCTCAAATAATTGGTCTGTTATATTTATTATATAAAATTTATAGAACAGAGATTTTTGAAAACTTTAAAAATAATTATTTAATTCCTAAATTAAGTTTAATTAAGGAAATTTCATTTCAGGCTATTCCAGCGGCATTAGGATTGATGATGATTGCTCTCGGATCATATATATTATTATTTTTTGTCAGTCGTTTTGGTAATGATGCAATTGCAGGTTTTTCCTCAGCTGGAAGATACGAACAACTACTTTTCTTACCCTTGTTAGGATTAAGTACAGCAGTAACCGCAATTGTGGGTCAGAATTTTGGTGCTAAAAACTATGGAAGAATTTTAGAAACTTATAATAAAGCTATGATTACTGGTGTAATAATATTAACTATCGCAGGATTAATTTTATTTATAACTGCAGAAGATTCAATGAGATTATTTACTGATGATAAGGAAGTAATTTACTATGGATCAATATATCTTAAAATATACGCACTTGGTTTTCCGGCTTTTCCATTCTTCTTTATTTCTAATGCTTCATTCCAAGGGCTAAAAAAAGCAATAATAGTAATGTATATGGCGATACTTAGGTTTGTATTAGTGCCTATAATTGTAATATTATTTGTAAATAATTTTATAGAAGAAAACTATATCTATATGTTTATTGGGTTAACTCTTGTTCATTGGATAATTGGTATCTTATATTATTTTTATTCTTCAAATAAAATTCGAAATATTCAAAGTAGCTATACTACACCTTGAAGATTTGGAACAAATAAAACATCATCATATTCTTCAGAAATAATTTTATTATTTTGTTTTATATATTTTACAAGTATTTGCTTGTTATTTTTAACAATAGGACAAACAATAATTCCTTCATTTTCAATATGAGAAAAAATTTCATTATTTATTTTTTTTGATGCTGCTGTAAATATTATTCTATCAAAAGGTATTTGTTCAATCCAACCATTATTACCATCATCGTATTTTGAAACAATATTAGTTAATTTTAATTTCTCAAAAATATTATTAGAACCTTCATGTAAATTTTTAATTCTTTCAATCGTGTATACACGCCTTGCCAAGATTGATAATACTGCGCACTGATATCCGCTACCAGTGCCTATTTCTAATACCTTGTGGTTACTTTTAACATCAAGTAATTCAGTCATCCTTGCCACAACGTAGGGCTGACTAATTGTTTGATTATTTTCAATTGGTAAAGCTATATTTTCATAAGCTTGATTTCTGTAAGCTTCACTAATAAACTTTTCTCTTGGAATTTTTTCTATTGCAGAGAGAACTTCAGCATTACTAATACCTGACTCTCGTAACTCGAGTATTAATCTTATTTTCCTTACATCAAGCACTAGATAAGAGTATCAGAATTATTGAAATATTTTTTCAAAACTTCTGGAATTTTAATATTTCCATCTTTCATTTGATAATTTTCAAGTATAGCAATTAGTGTTCTTCCTACTGCTAATCCGGATCCATTAAGTGTATGAACAAAAATATTTTTATTTTCTAATTTATATCTTGTATTCATTCTTCTAGCTTGAAAATCATTACAATTTGAGCAGCTTGAAATTTCTCTATAAGTATTTTCACCTGGAAGCCACACTTCAATATCGTATGTTTTTGATGCTGAAAAGCCCATATCACCAGTACACAAAGTCATAATCCTATAATGAATATTTAAATCTTGAAGAATACTCTCAGCGCTTTCAAGCATTCTTTCTAATTCATCTTGTGAATGCTGCGGCTCTACTATTGAAACTAATTCAACTTTAGTAAATTGATGCTGTCTTAACATACCACGAGTATCCTTACCAGCAGCACCAGCCTCTGATCTAAAACATGGGGTATAAGAAGTTACTCTCATGGGTAATTGATTTTGGTTAAGTATTTCCTTTCTAACCATGTTTGTTAAAGGAACTTCAGCAGTTGGTATTAACCAATGATTTTCCCCAGCAGTAAATAAATCTTCACCAAATTTAGGTAATTGCCCTGTTCCAAAAAGAGCAGAATCTTTAACCAAAAAAGGTAAATTATATTCAATATAACCATTTTCATTCGTATGCTTATCTAACATAAAATTTGCTATTGCTCTTTCCAACTTAGAAAGTTGATTTTTTAATAATACAAATCTAGATCCTGATAATTTAGATGCAGTTTCAAAATTCATTAAACCTAAATTTTCCCCTAATTCAAAATGAGTTTTAGGATTAAAATCAAATTCTGGTTTTTCACCCCATTCTCTATATTTTGTATTGTCTGCTTCATTGGTTCCTATAGGTACAGTCTTATCAGCTATATTTGGAAGTCTTGAAAGGATAGTTTTTAGCTCCTCGTCTTTAATGGTCTCAAGTTCCTTTAAATTATTAATTTTATTTTTAATTTCATCAACTTTATTAATTTCTGATGAAGCATCTTTATTTTCACTTTTAAGTTTACCGATATTTTTAGAAATAGAGTTTCTTTCAGCTAAAAGGTTCTGAAGAACAGTCTGAGTTTCTCTTTTAACTTTATCTAGTTCTAATATTTTATTTGATATTGGATGCTCTCCTCTTTGTTTCATATAATTATCAAACTCTGTGGGGTTTTCTCTAATAAAATTAATATTATGCATTACTTATCTTTATTTTTTTGTATTAGTTTTGCAATATAAATTGAAACTTCGTATAAAAATATAATTGGCAAAGCTAAACTAATTTGACTAAATGGATCAGGTGGAGTTAAGAATGCAGCTGATAAAAATGCTAATACAATTGCATATTTTCTAAATTTTTTAAGTGATTCATAAGTAACCATCCCTACTCTCGCCATTAAAGATAAAACAACAGGAAGCTGAAATGCTAGACCAAAAGCAAAAATAAATCGCATCATAAGGGATAAATATTCTCCCATTTTAGCTTCTAATCGAATAGGAACGCCACTAGAGCCAAGGTTTTGATATGATAGGAAAAAAGACCAGGCTAACGGTGCAATAATATAATAAACCATTGATCCACCTGCAAAAAATAAAATTGGAGTCGCAACTAAATAGGGTAAAAAAGCTCTCTTTTCCTTTTTGTATAGTCCTGGTGCAATAAATCTCCATATTTGTATTGCAATTAATGGGAATGAAAAAAATAAAGCAAAGAAAAAAGCTATTTTTAATTCTGTAAAAAAAGCTTCTTGTAAAGCTGTATAAATAAAACCTTGACCTTTATCTTTATCAAATAGTTCTACTAGAGGACTAGCTAAAAAGGCAAATAATTCATCTGCAAAGTAAAAACAAACAATGAAGATTAATAAAATATATAAAAAACTCCATAGTAGTCTTTTTCGTAACTCAGTTAGATGTCCTATTAAAGACATTTCTTCAAATTTTTCTTCGGCCATTACAAAAATAATAAATTAATTTTTTTTTGAAAATTCATCTTCGGTCATTTTCACTGTTTCTTGAACTTCTTTAATCTCATTTTCAAAATTTTTTTTGATATTAATGCCGTCTTTTATTTTTTTTACTTCTTTAACTGATTTAGCTAATTCTTTAATTTCTTCCTCTTCAGCAATTTCATTTATAGATGACTTAAATTCAGAAGACATTTTTTTAATATATTTAGTAAAAGATCCAACTTGTTTAATGAATTTTGGAAGATCTTTTGGGCCAATAACAACGACTACAATTATTCCAATTAAGAAAATTTCACTCCAACCAAAAGTAAACATTATATTTACTTTTCTTCGTCGTTTTTATTCTCTAAATTTTTATCTTCTTTTTTTTCTTCGTCAGACATTCCTCTCTTGAATGATTTGATTCCTTTTGCCATATCACCCATAAGTTGAGGTATTTTACCTCTACCGAAAAGAAGTAGAACAATAACAAGTACGATTAATAATTGCCAAATACTAGGTGTCATAAGGGGCTTATACGGAAACTATAGGAAAAAAACAAGAAGTAATAACTTAACTAAGTATTTTGAATAAAATCATCAATATTATTTTCATCATCCTGTTCTAAATTATCATTACTTTGTAAATTTTCATCATTTTTAGCAAGATCACTGATAGTTGCAATCGCAGCACGTTTATCTAGAAAACCACTTGCCTTTAGCTCCTCTTTATTAGGTAAATCAGATAAACTATTCAATCCAAAATGTTCCACAAACAAATCCGTGGTAGACCATAAAGTAGGTTTACCAGGTATACTTTTCCTACCTGAAGGACGTATCCATCCTATTTCCATCAAATGATCTAGAGAGCCTCTACCCATTTGAACACCTCTAATATTTTCAATTTCTGATCTTGTTATTGGTTGTTGGTAAGCAATTATAGATAATGTTTCTAGTGCTGCTCTTGATAATTTTCTTTTCTGAGTTTTAAAAATAGTTAATTCATCACTGAGATCTTCTGCAGTTCTAAAAGACCATTTGTTGCCAGTTTTGAATAAATTAATACCTCTATTTTTATAAAAATCTTTAATTTCTTGTAATAGCTTACTTATATTATTTTTTTCTTTAATTTTGTCTTTTAAATCATTTTCATCAACTGGCTCTCCTGATGCAAATAATATTGCTTCTAATATTTTAATATCTTTGTTATCCATTTTGATTAAATTTTATATAAATATTACCAAAACTTTCATCTTGTTTTAAATCAATAAATCCATTTTTTGATAATTCTAAAGAAGCAACAAAGTTAGATGAGATAATTGATTTATTAATTGTTTTATTAGCTTTAATTAAATTTGGAATTACATTTAAAAAATTAGTCCATTCTGTAATATTTCCAAAAATACCTTTTAATCTTTTAACTGCTTGATCAACTGAATAAAGTTCTGAATACTCAATAGTTAATTGTTTTACCTGTTCATTCGATTTAAGTATTTGACTATATGATTTTAGTAAGTCATATAAATTAGATGTATAATTTATATTATATTTAACTTTGAGGCCTTCAGATGACCCCCCATAAAATACATCTCTATTAACAAGAGGTCTTGAATATATGATTTTAGAAATATTTTGAAAAGCCTCTAATCTCTGTAATTGATATTTTAATGCCTCTTCTAACTCATCGGCTGTATATTCATCTGTTTTTTCTTCTTTTGGTAATAGTAATCTTGATTTCAAATACGTTAGCCATGCTGCCATCACTAAATAATCAGCTGCTATTTCAATATGAATATTTCTATATTGATTAATAAAATTAATATATTGGTCAGCTAACTCAGAGATAGATATATCAGATAAATCAACCTTCTGTGATCTAGCCAAAACCAACAAAAGGTCTATAGGGCCCTCAAAATTGTCTAATAATAGGTTAAATTGACCTTCTTTTATTTCTGTATCTGGAACATTTAACACAATTTTTTATATAAAATTAATGAGATTCTCTCAATATTATTAATTTTGTAAATTAAGTATTATGCAACTCTTAACAATAGTTAATAAATCACAAGCTTCAGAAGCATTATTCTTAGAGATGTAATTTTTATAGGTAATAAAATATTGAGTACCTATTTCAGTTTTTTTATAAAAAACAAAAATATCTTCAAGATCTATGATTTCTTTTTTATTTTCTAATAAACTGTACAGGTATTTATTAATATTTTCGAAATTATCATTGCTATATAACTGAATTGTAAAATCAAGTTCGTCTATATTTTTAAAATCAAAATCTTGAATTTCATTATCTATGTTATTTAAACTTTTCTTGTCTAAATAATCAACAACCTCACCTTCTTTATTAGTAGGAATAACAAAATATTTATCAGTAAATTTAGGAATGACAAAATACTCCCTATTACTAAAATAATAAAATGAGATAAGATAAAGAATAATAATAAATAGCAATAATAATAAAGAATATTTTAAAATGTAATTATTTTTTCTTTTAAAAATAATTCTTTTAATCATTACATTGTTTCAGGTGCACTGATATCAATAATTGAAAATATATCTTTTAAAACAACTCTAAATGACTCCAACCAAAAAATTTTTGAAATTGTCTTTTCTATATTTTTTTCATCTATAAAACGAAGTGATTCATTATCTCTACCTTTATTCCAAATTGAATGAAAATCAGCCGATATTTCTTCTAAGTAATTGATTAGTCGATGTGGTTCATTATAGTATGATGATTGATACAATAAAAATGGATAAGAAATTAACTTTTTAATTAATTTTAACTCCTCATCAGAAAGATTTTGTATTTCAGTAAAGTTATAATCATTTTTAATTTTTATACCTAATTCGTTTGCTTTATTAATTACTGATGAGGCTCTAGCATGTGCATATTGACAGTAAAAAACTTTATTATCTTTATTTTTTTCAACAACAGCATCTAAATCAAAGTCAATTGCTGTCTCATTTTTAGTAGAAATCATGTAGTACCTTATAGGATCTTTACCAACTTTAGAATGAACATTAGCTAATGTCACAAAATTCCCAGACCTTTTTGACATTTTAATTTTTTGTTTATTTTGAATTAGACTTACAATCTGACAAGTTAAAATATTTAAATAAGTTTCATCATCTTTAATAGCTTTAATTAACGAATTCATTCTTGGAATATAGCCAATATGATCAGACCCCCAAATATTTACTAATCTATCATAATTTCTTTTACATTTATCTAAATGATATGCTGCATCATTAGCAAAATATGTCCATTCACCATTTGATTTTTTTAGTGCTCGATCTTCATTGTCTAATAATTTAGAGGATCTAAATAATAATTGCTCTCTTGGCTCCCAATCAGAATCATCACCTTTTGGCTTTTCTAAAATACCTTCATATAGTAATTTTTTTTCATCTAAGATTGAAAAAAGTTCATCAATAATTTTACTTTTTTCTATTTCAGTTTCGTGAGTAAATTTATCAAATCTTATATTAATTAATTCTAAATCTGATTTTATGCTTAAAAGTATATTTTTTAATGCAAAATTTTTAAAATATTGAATAGTTTTTTCTTGCTGAAAGCTTAACCACTTATCACCATCTTCATTTTTAATTTTTTTTGCAATATCTATTAGGTATTCACCAGGATACTCATCTTCTTCTAATTCAATTTTTTTATCAAATAATTGTAAATATCGTTTCAAAAGAGAGTTTGATAATTTATCAATTTGAGAACCTGCATCATTTACGTAATACTCTCTAGTAACATCAAAACCTGTTTTAGTATAAAGGGAGCTTAATACATCTCCAAATACAGCACCTCTTATATGGGCTATATGCAATGGTCCAGTTGGGTTAGCTGAAACAAATTCGACATTTATTTTTTTATCTGCACCATAATTAATATAATTTAAAAAATTTTTACTATAAATTTCTTTTAAACTTCTTAATACAAATTCATCTTTTAGAAAAAAATTAATAAAACCATTTTTTGAAACCACAAAATGATCAATAAATCCAATTGATTTAATTCTGTTATTTAATTCTTTTTCAATATTAAAGTTTTCATTAATAATTTTTCTTTTAACTATCAAATAAAAGTTCGTCGCTAAATCACCTTGTTTATTATTTGAAGAATAATCGATGCTAATCTGTTTTTTATTGATTGGAGATATTAATTTATTAGTTTCTAAAAAATCTGTAAAATCAAATAAAAAATCTGAAAGGTCTTTTATAAAATTATTCACTAATCTCCTTATATAAATTTAGAGCAAATCTATCCGTCATTCCTGAAATATAATCACAAATTAATCTTTCAATTTCAATATTTTGATTTCTCCAATCTATTGGTAGTTTATTATTATTTTTTACGAAATAAGTAAACAAAGTAGATATAACCTTTTTTGAATACTGTCTCTTATCTGATAAATGACTATGATTATAAACTTTATTAAATAAGAATTTTTTAATTATGTCACAATTATTCTTCATTTCATTTGAAAACGAAACAACGAAATTATTTTTTTTACGAATATCATCAATAGAATTGATATTATTTTCAATTAAATTTTTTTTTGTAGTTTCATATATATCATTTATCATATTTGATATGGAGTTTCTTAAAACTTGATACACTAGAAGTTTATTAGGAATATCTTTATAGTGATCCTTTAAATTAATTATAATTTTTTCAAAAAAACTTAACTCTTCAATATCATCTAATGATATTAAATTTGCTCTAATTGCATCCTCTACATCGTGATTATTATAAGCAATATCATCAGATATACTTGCTATCTGTGATTCTAAATAAGGTTGATCAGTTAAATTTAGATTATGTAATTTTGAATAATTATCTAAGTGGTAGGGTAAATGATTACTCAAAATTCCATTATGTTTTATTATTCCCTCTAAACTTTCCCATGTTAGATTTAATCCATCAAAATCAGGATGTCTTTTTTCAATAAATGTTAAAACTCTTAAGGTTTGATCATTATGATTAAAACCTCCAAACTTTTTCATTGAATTATCAAGTGCATCTTCGCCAATATGACCAAAAGGGGGATGACCCAAATCATGTGCAAGAGCAACTGTTTCACCGAGATCTTCATTTAATTCAAGTAATCTACAAATTGATCTTGATATTTGAGCAACTTCCAAAGAATGAGTTAGTCTTGTCCTAAAATAATCACTCTCACTTTCAATAAAAACTTGAGTTTTGTGTTTTAATTTTCTAAATGAATTAGAATGGATAACTCTAGCTCTGTCTCTTTCAAAAGGATTTCTCAAATCATCATCTAGTTCATTATATAATCTTCCATTTGAATTATCAGGATTGGAAGCTAAATGTTTGAACATAAGAAAATTTGTATTATAATTGTAAAAAAATAACTAATAACAATATTTAGATAAATGGACAATATAATTGAAGTTACGGAAAGTGCTCAGAATCATATCAACAAGGTACTTCTCTCTGAAAAATCTAACTATTTCAGAATTACTGTATTAGGTGGTGGTTGTGCTGGATTTCAATATAAATTTGATTTTTCTGATAAACCAAATGATGATGATTTAATCTTTAATTATAGAAATGCTGATGTATTAATAGATAAAACTTCAATTGAATTAATCAAAGGATCGAAAATTGATTATGTTAATGAATTGATTGGATCCTCATTTAAAATATCTAATCCTTTAGCATCTTCATCATGTGGTTGTGGAACTTCTTTTTCAATATAAATGAAAATTACTACCTGGAATGTAAATTCAGTTAATGCAAGAATAGAACATTTAATAAAATTTATAAAAAAAGATCAATCAGATTTATATTTAATTCAAGAATTAAAATGCACAAATGAAAGTTTTCCTAAAGAGGAATTAGAAAATATTAATTATAAATGTTATGTTAATGGACAAAAAGCTTGGAATGGGGTAGCCATACTCAGCAAAGAAAGTATTGAAATTTCAAACTTAAAAATTCCTAATTACCAAGATGTAAATTCCAGATTTATTGAAACAGAAATATCCTTAAAAAATATAAAAAATAAAATTAAATTAATAAATATTTATCTTCCAAATGGAAATCCGATTGAAACAGAAAAATTTGATTACAAAATTGATTGGATGATAAATTTTAATAAATATATCAAAGAATTAACTGATAATAATCAACCAATAATTATAGGTGGAGATTTTAATGTAATACCTAATGATGAAGATGTGTATTCACCAGAAAATTTTAAAAATGATGCTTGTGCCCATCCATTAACAAGAGAAAAATTTAGAAATCTTTTGAATTTAGGTTTTGTTGATACAGTTAAATACTTTGTTGATGGAGATACAAACTGGACCTTTTGGGGTTATAGAGGTGGGAGTTGGCAAAAAGGCAATGGCCTACGAATTGATCATTTTCTTACTACGTCAGAAGTAACTGATTTGATTAAATCAGTTAATGTTAATCGTGAACCAAGAGGATGGGAAAAAGCTTCTGATCACACACCAGTTACGATTGAATTAGTTAATTAATATTAAATATCAGCGTATGTATGCGTTTCGTCTTTTGCTCCTGGTTGAGTAACAGCACCCTCGTAAGCTGGCCCAACAGTTTGTGAATATTTCCATATAGATCCAGAATTATGATTAGTTTTTCTTGGCTTCCAATCTTTTTTTCTCTTTTCTATTTCTTGATCTGAAAGCGTAACGTTGATTTCACCTTTAACAGCATCAATAATAATCTCATCGCCGTCTTTAAGTAAACCTATCATACCTCCTACAGCTGCTTCTGGTCCTACATGACCAATGCAAAATCCTCTTGTGCCGCCTGAAAACCGTCCGTCAGTAATTAAAGCAACAGTTTCACCTAACCCTTGCCCATATATTGCACCTGTTGTTGAAAGCATTTCACGCATACCAGGTCCTCCTTTAGGACCTTCATATCTAATTATTACTGCATCTCCGGCTTTAATTTCATTTTTTAAAACTGCGGTTAAAGCATCTTCTTCTGAGTCAAAACATTTAGCTTTTCCTTTAAAAGTTAAATTTTTTAAACCTGCTATTTTTGATATACATCCATCTGGAGCAAGATTACCCCACAACCCAACGACTGAACTATTTTCACTAATTGGATTATCACATTTATAAACAACATCTTGATTTGTAGGAAATATTACTTCTTTATGATTTTCAGCTATTGTTTTTCCTGTAACTGTTAAGCAGTCCCCATTTATATAACCACCATCTAATAAAGATTTTATAACGACTGGCACACCTCCTACATCATATAAATCTTTAGCAACGTACTTTCCACCAGGTTGCATATCTCCAATATAAGGAGTCGAATTATAAATTTCTACAACATCTCTTAATGTAAATTTTAAACCCGCTTCATTAGCTATCGCAGGAAGATGGAGTGCTGCATTAGTTGAGCCTCCAGTAGCTGCAACTACTCTTGCAGCGTTTACTAATGAATCAATAGTTACTATATCCCTTGGTCTTATATTCTTTTCTAATAAATTCATTATAGCTTTACCACTCTTTTCACCATAAGCTTTTCTTTCTTCAGTATTTACTGCTGGTGGCATAGCTGAATTTGTTAGAGCTAAACCAACTGCTTCAGAAATACATGCCATTGTATTTGCTGTAAACTGACCTCCACACGATCCAGCAGATGGGCAAGCAACTTGTTCAATATCTTTTAAATCTTGATCTGAGATAGTTCCAGCAGCATGTTTTCCAACTGCTTCAAAAACATCAATAACAGTAACATCTTTACCTTTGTATTTTCCTGGTAAGATTGAACCCCCATAAATGAATACAGATGGTACATTTAATCTAACCATAGCCATCATTAAACCTGGCAAAGATTTATCACAGCCAGCAAGTCCAACTATTGCATCATAACAGTGACCTCTTACAGATAATTCAATGGAATCTGCAATAACCTCTCTACTGATAAGTGAGGATTTCATTGCCTCATGGCCCATGGCAATTCCATCTGTTACTGTTATAGTTGTAAATTCTCTTGGTGTTCCTCCAGCATCTTTGACACCTGTCTTCACATGTTGCGCTTGATCCTGAAGAGTAATGTTGCAAGGAGCTGATTCGTTCCAGGTGCTAACAACACCAACAAACGGTTGATAAATTTCATGTTCTTTCAAACCCATAGCATAATAATAAGATCTATGAGGTGCACTTTTAGGCCCTACACTAACATATCTACTGGGTAGATTAGATTTTCTATTTGAACCTTTATCTTTCATTCTATTTGATAGTATTTATTATTTGATCAATTTTTTCAATAGAAGATTTATAAATATTTGCCTCATTTTTAAATTTATTAATGATTTCTTCTGAAGCTTTATTCATGAAGTTATCATTTTTTAATTTGTCATTAACTTTATTAAATTTTTCTTGCTCAACTAGCTTTTTCTTATTTAATTTTTTTAGTTCTGCTTCTGAGTCAATAATACCATCTAAAGGGATTAAAACTGATAATGATGTTAATACAATTAAAGCTGAATTCTTATTAGGTTGAATTTTATCAAAACTAATATCTTTGGTTTTTAAAAAATTACTTATTTCTTTTTTATATGCAATTAGAAAATTATTAAGTTCTTCATTTTTTGCTTCTATGGAGATATTAATTAATTGTTTATAAGGTATGTTTAGTTCTGATCTCAAATTTCTTATAGATGTTATGAATTCAATAAATATTTCGAAGTTTTTTTTAGAATTATTAAAAGAATTATTTGTTGAATAATTTTGAAAAACTTGGTTCATTAAATATGATTTATCGTCAACTAAAGATCTCCATAATTTTTCACTTATAAATGGCATAATGGGATGTATGATCTTTAAAACTTGAATAAATGTCCATCCAGAGACTTTTTTAATTTCATCAACAAATTTTTCATTTTCAAAATTTTGTTTAATAATTTCAATGTACCAGTCACAATAAGTATGCCATACGAAATGATAAATTTTATTTGCTATTTCATGAAACAAATACTTTTTAGTTAATTGATCTAGTTGAGTGCTCAAATCATTCAATTCTTTTATTATCCATTTGTTTGCATCAAAAATAATTGAATCAATTGAAATATCATCTATAAAAATTGAATTATTCAATTGTAAAAATTTTCCAGCATTCCAAATTTTATTTGTGAATGATTTATATCCTTTAACTCTGGCTTCAGATAATTTTACATCTCGTCCAGGATTTAATAGTGCTGTTAGTGTAAATCTTAATGTATCAGCGCCATATTTATCTAATAACTCTAAAGGATCAATTATGTTCCCTTTTGATTTAGACATTTTTTGTCCTTTTTCATCACGTATTAAAGGATGAATATAAATATCTTTAAATGGAGTTTCCTTCATAAAATAAGAACCCATCATCATCATCCGCGCAACCCAAAAAAATATGATATCAAAACCAGTAACCAAAACGTTACCAGGATAAAATTTATCTAATTCATACGTTTTATTTGGCCAATCTAAAGTAGAGAATGTCCATAGAGCAGAAGAAAACCAAGTATCTAAAACGTCTTCATCTTGTCTAAGCTCAACATCCTTTCCATAAAATTCTTTTGCTTGATTTTGTGCCCCTTCTACAGTTTCATTAACAAAATATTTTTTATCAGGACCATACCATGCAGGAATTTGATGTCCCCACCATAACTGTCTTGAAATACACCAAGGTTGAATATTTTCCATCCAATTATAAAAAGTATTTTCCCATTGTTTAGGAATAAATTTAGAACTTTTATCTTTAACAGCTGATATTGGATCAACTGATAATTTTTTTGCATCACAAAACCATTGGTCTGTCAGCCATGGCTCAATAACAACACCTGATCTATCACCATATGGTATGACCATTTGCTGTTTTTCCTCTTTAATTAATAAATTCATTTCATCTAATTTTTTTAAAATTAGTTCTCTTGCTTCAAATCGATCTAAATTTTGAAATTCTTCAGGCACATTTGAGTTCAGTTTAGCATTTTCATCAAAAATATTAATAAATTCTAAATCATGTCTCTTTCCTACCTCAAAATCATTAAAGTCATGTGCAGGCGTAATTTTTACAGCCCCAGAACCTTTTTCAGGATCTGCATACTCATCAGCAATGATTGGTATTTTCTTATTTGAAATTGGTAAGTTACAAAATTTACCAATTAGATTTTTATATTTTTCATCATCTGGATGAACGGCAACTGCTGTATCACCTAACATTGTCTCAGGTCTTGTTGTTGCAACAATGATATGATTATTTTGATCTATAGGATATTTAATATGCCATAAACTTCCTTCAGTATCTCTTTGCTCTACTTCCAGATCAGAAATAGCTGTTAAAAGTTTAGGATCCCAATTCACCAATCTCTTATCTTTATAAATAATTCCATCATTAAATAAGTTAACAAAAACTTTCTTAACAGCATTAGAAAGTCCTTCATCCATAGTAAATCTTTCTCTAGACCAATCTGCAGAAGCACCAAGTCTTCTTAATTGATTACTTATCTGACCACCCGACTCTTTTTTCCATTCCCATACTTTTTCAATAAACTTTTCTCTACCTAGAGATCGTCGATCCAGGTTTGACTCACTTAATTTTCTTTCAACCACCATCTGAGTAGCTATTCCTGCATGATCTGTCCCTGCTTGCCACAATACTTCCATACCCTTCATTCTATGGTATCTGATTAATATATCTTGAATTGTGAAGGTTAAAGCATGACCCATATGTAAGCTGCCTGTAACATTAGGTGGTGGCATCATTATAGAATAAGGTTCACCTCCTTTTTGTGGTTTAAAACAATTTGACTGCTCCCATTGCGAATAAAGATTTTTTTCATCTTTTAAAAAATCAAAAAATTTATCAAGCTGCATCGTAACTATTTTGAATCGAAATAATTTTTTAGTAATTTTGGGATTTTCTCATCAAGTATTTTTTCAATTTTATTTTCTACAAGATAGGAAAGTTTTTGATCTATAATATCATTAATTTTACTATTTATCTCTTCATCTTTTTGAAGTAATTTTATTGTACCATCATTGTTAACCTTTTGATTAAGTACTAAAATATTAGATGAAGAATGTTTATTTAAATCGTTTTTTTCATCTTCAAGTGCTCTTCGTATGACTTCAAGAGATTCATTGATAGAATTTTTTGTATTCATATAGGTATTATAAATGTTTAATTAAATTAATAAAACTCTAATTATAGCTAGGAAGATACTCCTCAAATAATTTAATCAGTGAACCATCTAAAGCTAGTAAATTAAAATAATTAATCAGATAGTTTTTATTTGCATTAAAATATTCAACATTTACGTTTAAAAGATTAGTTTCTGCTTCTATTAGATCAGTAATAGATTTTGTCCCAAGGTTGTATTCCTCTTGAGTACTTTCTAGAAGAGTATTTGCATACTCTATAGTTAATAAAGAGGAATTTAAATTTGATTTACTAACTAAATAGTTTTTATAATAGTTTGATACCTCAATATTTAAACTTTCTTTAAGATCCTCTAACTCAATTTCAGTTTGTAAGATTTGAGAATTTATTTTTCTAATATCTGATTTGTCAATGTTTTGCTGAAATATAGGAATTGTTAAAGTTAACCCTATTGTTGCATTAGTATTTTCACTTCCCGCATCTATTCGTGAACCATCCGAATACTCAGTGGAAGCTGTTATATCTAGTGTAGGTCTATTAGAACCTTTTTCTTTTGAGAGATCAAATTCTTTAATTTTAATATTATTTTTTGCAATTAAAATATTAAAATTATTCTTATAAACTTCAGAAAGTATGTTATCAAAATTCAAATCCTCTTCTATATTTACATAATCTTCTAAATTAATAGCTTCTTTACCAACAATTGATTTAAATGTTTTTAAACTTACTTTGTAGTTTTGTTCAGCTGAAAAAAGATTTGTTTCAGCAATTGAAAAAGCGCTCTCAGCATTTTTCAGTTCAGTTATGGTTGCTGACCCTAATTCATATTTTAATTTTACTTCTTCTAAAAATCTTGAAACAGAATCAAAATTTTTTTTGGAAGCCTCTAATGATTTTTCATAATTTATTACAGTTAAATAACCTTCTACAGCTGTTAGCGATAAATCTTGAACTGTTTTGTAAAAGTTTATAACTGCATTTTCGTAAATAATTTTTGATCTTTCTATTTCTAAACTTTTTTCACCGCCATCATACAAATTTTGAGTAATACTAATTTTATATTTATCTGTAAAAGTCTCTGGTGTTGTTGATACACCAGCTGCTGATGTTGTATCACTATTACTATATGTACCAGAAATTGTGCCAGTAACTGTTGGAAGTTTTTTGCCTATAGCTACCTCAATAGTTTCTTTGCTTTCATTCAGTTTTTCAAAAGCAATTTTTACTTTCAAATTATTTGCAATCGTACTTTTTACAGAATCATCAATCGATAGAGCAAATATAGATTTAGAATAAATAAGTAATAACAAAAATATAAATAATCTCATTTAAAATTTAAAACCCTCTTCTTGTTCTTGAATTTGATAACTACACATTACATCAAATAAATACTCAGATGAATACAAATCTTCATTTCTTATAATTTTATAAGCTTTACTCAAATTATCATATATTTTTTTAATATATATTAATCTTCCGCCATTCATTACTAATTGCTTCTTTAAATTATCAGTTATATTAAATATAGGTCCGTCAATAATAATTAAATTAAACGGAGCTTTATCGACTAATCCGTCTAACAAATTATGATTAAATAAACTAATATTTGTGTTATCAGTATTCTCAATATTATCTTCTAATAATTTAAATAGTTCTCCATTTTCTTCTACAACATGAAGTTCTTCACATAATGAGCTAATAATTACAGAAAAGTAGCCCGTTAAACCACCAATATGCAATACTTTATCATTAGGTAATATTTTCGAATATTTTATAATTTGGGCTAGGTGTAAATTTTTAAGATATCCTCTTTTATCAGTTATATCTAAATTATTATCTAGATAACAATTCTTACTTAAACCGACATCCAAATAATTTTCTTTAGGAGTATTTTCGAATATATTTAAGATATTTTCTTCGTTGATTTTATTTGGTCTTAACTGATTAAGAACCATATTTTTTCTAGCAATTTCGAATGTTTCACTCATTTCTTTAAGATGCTTTATATAAACTAGCCATATAATCAATTATTTAAACAATGTTATCACTCTTTAGATTTTTTTTTCATTAATTGACTAGAAATAATATAGTGATAATTGTCATTTTTTTTAGGCTCGGTGGCAGAGTGGTTATGTAGGGGCCTGCAAAGCCTTGCACAGCGGTTCGATTCCGCTCCGAGCCTCCAATTTTTTCTTGTTTTTTAATTTTTTTTTATTATCAACAAAATTGTGTTCCTCGGTAGCTCAGTGGTAGAGCAATCGGCTGTTAACCGATCGGTCGCTGGTTCGAGCCCGGCCCGGGGAGCCATTTTATCTAAGCCTTAACTTCCACTAATTCTTCAAAACATGTTGTGTAACATGGGGATACGTTTTCTCTTTTCATCTTCCATATTTTTTCTATACCTTCAGAAGCTATCTTTAACGTTGAACTTCCATATCTAGAATTAATATTATCAATAGTATTCATTATTCTATCCGATGTATCACGGTCATAATCAAGTAATCCTCTAGTTACATTGTGCCTGCTAAGACCATATAATATAATTCCAGCTTTTTTATAACGAAATCCTGGTCGATATATTTTTCTAATTCCTTCAAGAGCTCTTTTAACAATTTTTATGCTATCATTTGTTGGAAAAGGTAAATGTAGTTTTATTGAATTTGAATATTGTTTCTCTCTTCTATTAAAATGATTTGTCAAAACAAAAATACTCATCGACTCAGCGACTAACCCATCTTCCCTTATCTTCTCTGATACTCTTGATCCATAAGTTGATATTGATTCCTCCAAATCAAATAATTTTTCTATTGGCTGACTAAATGATCGTGAGACACAACAACTTTGTTTGTCACTTGGAACCAAATCAAGCTCTAAACACGATACACTATTTAATTCTAGATATGTCTTCTCTCCCACTACACCCATATTTTTTCTTACCCATCCTCTGTCCATTTGTGAAAATTGATAAGCATTATGAATATTATATTTTTTCAGGAAAAGAGATAATCTTCTTCCAATGCCCCATACTTCTTCAATGGATGTTAATTCTAATGCTTTTTTTATTTCTATTTTATTTTTTAGTATGCACACACCTTTATAGTCTGGTTGTTTTTTTGCTAAATGATTAGCTATTTTTGATAGTGTTTTTGTTGGACCCACTCCAATACTAACTGGGATACCAACCCACCTCTTAATTGTTTGTCTAATATGTCTGCAATAAGTGTTTAGCTCATAGTTCTCAAAACCATTTAAACCAAGAAATGCTTCATCTATAGAGTAAATTTCTACCTCCGAAGAGAAACTTGATAATGTCTCCATTACTCTCTGAGAAATATCACCATACAAAGAATAATTAGATGAAAAAACTCTAACATCATTTTTTTCAATAATATTTTTTGCTTTAAAATAAGGTTCACCCATTTTTATCCCTAATTTTTTTGCTTCTTTTGATCGTGCAATGATACAGCCATCATTATTGGAAAGTACGACAATTGGTTTTCCTATAAGTTTGGGGTTAAATATTCTTTCACATGATGCATAAAAATTGTTACAGTCTATTAAGGCTATAGATCGATTTACTGAGCTATGATTTCTATTAAGTAGTTTTGTGTATGACATATGTCACTACCCCCCATATAAAACACTCCATTTCTTCTTTAACTTGAATACTGGGATACTCACTATTGGCAGAAATTAAAAATAGTGACTGATCTTTCTTTTTCAGTTTTTTAACTGTTAAGTCACCAAAGATGGAGGCTATGACAATATTGTCGTTACGAGGCGTAATACTTCTATCAACAATAAGTAAATCACCTGATAATATGCCTGCATCGGTCATAGAAGGGCCATTAGCTTTAACGATATAGGTTGCTGTTGGACGTTGAACCAAATATTCATTAAGATCAAGTTTGTTTTCCATATAATCAGTAGCTGGAGATGGAAAACCTGCAGATACTGTATCAAGAAAATAAGGTGTTATTTGATCTCCCTTGGATTCAGTTTTAAATATTAAGTTTTCTATTTTTTTAGACATAATATTAGAAAAAATATTTAAATAATTGATAAATAACAATTATATTATCTATAAAATTATTTGTTCTACTTTTGTTCTAATTTATTCAGAATGACAAAAAAGTCAATATAATATTTTTAAAATACTGTTAAAAAACGCTATGATAAAGTTATTCGAAGATGATGCATACCTTAAAGAATTTAAAGCAAAAATTACAGGCATTATAAAAGAAGAAAATCGTATTGAATTAGATAAGACAGCATTTTATGCAAAAAGTGGTGGTCAACCTGGAGACACAGGTACAATAGAAGCTGAAAGTATAGAAATACAAGTTTTAGATACTATTAAAGAAAATAATAAAATCATAAATATTGTAGATGATCTCAAAGACCTTGAAGAGAATATTGACATAGTTGGAAAAATAAATTGGGATTTACGATACAAGCATATGAGAATGCATACTGCACTGCACTTGTTGTGTTCTATAGTCCCCTTAGGAGTAACTGGCGGTCAAATTGGTTATGAAAAAAGTCGATTAGATTTTAATGATCCAGATAAACAAATAAATAAAGAAGAATTGGAAGAAAAAATAAATTTGTTGGTTGAAGATAATCATACAGTTACTAGTGAAGTAATTGAAAGTAGTATATTGGAAGAAAAACCTGAGCTAGTAAGAACTATGTCAGTAAAACCTCCTCAAGTAAATGGTAAAATAAGATTAATTAGAATTGGTGATATTGATTTACAACCTTGTGGCGGTACACATGTAAAATCAACTAATGAGATTGGTAAAATTCAAATCGGCAAAATAGAAAACAAAGGCAAAATGAATAGAAGAGTTAATTTATTATTATCTTCTTAAATTACTGATGAAGAATCTGACTTAAAAATAACTTTGTACGATCACTCTCTGGATTATTAAAAAACTTATCTGGGCTAGCTTCCTCAACAATCTTACCTTCATCCATAAACACCATTCTATCAGCAACTGTTTTAGCAAAACCCATTTCGTGAGTAACAACAATCATAGTCATTCCACCGTTTGCCAAATCAACCATAACATCTAAAACTTCTTTAATCATTTCAGGGTCTAGAGCTGAAGTTGGTTCATCAAAAAGCATGATATTTGGATTCATTGCAAGGGATCTAGCAATTGCTACTCTTTGTTGCTGACCACCAGATAATTGACCAGGATACTTGTTGGCTTGTTCAGGAATTTTTACTATTTCTAACTGTCTCATAGCCAGTTCCTCTGCTTCTGCCTTTGGCATTTTTTTAACCCAAATTGGAGCTAGTGTTATATTTTCTTTTACAGATAAATGAGGGAATAAATTAAATTGCTGGAACACCATTCCAACTTCTTTTCTTACATTATCAATATTTTTTAAATTTCCTGTTAACTCAATTCCATCAACAACAATTGAACCTTCTTGGTGCTCTTCCAATCTATTAATACATCTGATCATTGTAGATTTACCAGAACCAGAAGGACCACAAACTACAATTCTTTCTTTCTTCTTAACTTCAAGATTTACATCTTGTAATACATGAAAATCTCCAAACCACTTGTTAACATTTTTTAATGAAATTATAGATTCTTCACTCATTTTAATCAGCCCCCATATTAATACCTGTTTTTAATTTCTTTTCCAAATACAAACTGTATCTAGACATTCCAAATGTGAATATAAAAAAAACCAAACTTACAAAAAAGTAAATTTCATAAGATAAACCTAACCAATTTGTATCCGCTAAAGTTCCTCTTCCAATACCTAATAAATCTAATATTCCTACAATAATAACTAACGTTGTATCCTTAAATAAACCAATAGATGTGTTGACAATTGGTGGTATGGAAATTCTAATAGCTTGAGGAAGTATTATTAATAAATTCATTCTCCAATAAGACATCCCAAGTGATTTAGCAGCTTCATATTGACCAGGAGGTATTGCCTGCAGTCCTCCTCTTATAACCTCTGCCATATAAGCTGATTGAAATAAAGTAACTGCAACAAGAACTCTTACCAAACCATCCATATCTATTCCTTCTGGTAAAAAAAGAGGAAGCATTACCATTCCAAAGAATAATAAAGTTATAAGAGGAACACCTCTAATAAACTCAATAAACAATGTACACATCATGCTTATAACTGGTAATTTAGATCTTCGGCCTAAAGCCAACATAATTCCAATAGGAAAAGCTAATGCAATTCCTGTACAGCCTAGGACGAGTGTTACTAGAAGACCGCCCCATTTGTTAGTAGATACTTCAGTAAATCCCAATCCACCATTAAGTAAAAAATAAGCAATAACAGGAAAAATATATGTAAAATATAAGAAGTACTTTCTATATGGAAGTTTTGCATACAAAAGAGGTAGCAGCGCAAAAGCTAGCATAATATACGCTAAATTAACTCTCCAAACTTCAACCTTTGGATAAAATCCATAAATAAATTGATAAAACCTTACATATATAACTGCCCAACAAGCTCCTCCATTTTCAGGATCTAAATTTCGTGAACACATTTCTTGGTTAGTAATTTGTTCACCAAGATAATTATATTTAAAGTCCGCTGAAAATATTGTCCAATCTAAAATCCAAGGAATAAACTGATACAAACAATAAACAACAAATAGAGTTATTAATGAGTTTGTCCAATTGAAGAATAAATTAATTCGTAACCAACCAATAATACCTGTTGTTGCTACTGGTGGTTTTCTAACTTCATTCATTTCGTTCATTACTTTTCCTTAAATTGTATACTTCTATTATAAATGTTCATAAAGAAAGATATTGTAAGACTAATTGACAGATAAGTTGCCATAACAATAGCCATACATTCAATAGCTTGACCAGTTTGATTTAAACTTATTCCTCCAAAACCGTGAACAAGGTCAGCATATCCGACAGCAATTCCTAAAGAAGAATTTTTAGTTAAATTTAGATACTGACTTGTTAGTGGAGGGACAATCACTCTAAGGGCTTGGGGTATAATGATTAGTCTCATTATCCATGTTTGTTTTAAGCCTATAGCAGCTGAAGCCTCTCTTTGTCCTTTTGAAACAGACATTATACCCGCTCTAACAATTTCAGAAATGAAGGCTGCAGTGTAAATTGATAAAGCTAAAAACATTGCTATAAATTCAGGTCTAATAACTAGACCACCTTTAAAGTTAAAACCTTTTAATTCTGGATGCTCAAAAGACAAAGGTGAGCCAAGAATAAAAAATAAAACTAATGGAACAATGAATATTAATCCAATTGAACTTGAGAATACGGGGAATTGTTGGCCTGTCTTATCTTGTCTTTTTTTTGCCCATCTATTTATTAAGAAACTTGAAATTAAAGCTAATACAATTGCAATGGATACATATGAAAATCCACTTTCAAATATTGGTCTTGGAGAATACAATCCTCTGTTTGAAATATAAAATACATCAAGAACTTGAAGTGATTGCTTTACACGAGGTAGTTGAATTAATATACTATACCATAAAATTATTTGAAGAAGTAAAGGAACATTTCTTGAAAATTCAACGTAAATATAAACTAGTCGACTTAACAACCAATTTGAAGATAGCCTTACTATACCCAATATAAAGCCTAAAATTGTTGCAGCTATACATCCTGTAACAGAAACTAAAAGAGTATTTAAAACACCAACAAAATAAACTTTTAAGTGAGTATCAGTAGATTTAAATTCTAAAAAAGGTGAAAAACTTATATCAAAGCCAGCTGGATTTTGAAGAAAACTCCAACCAGTCGCAATATTTCTTTTTTCTAAGTTGTAAGAAGTTGTAGTAATTACAAAGAACAAACCTAAGGCAAATAAACCTACAACTAAAGTTTGAAAAAAAATGGATCTAAATTTTTCATCAGAAAAGAAACCTAAGTTAGATCGCATTGCTTGTATATACAAAAAAAATGGGGGGTTTAAAACCCCCCGTTTTAAATTTAATTAAGATTTATCTGAATGGAGGTGCGTATAAAATACCACCTTGAGTCCATAGAGCATTTAAACCTCTTGCAATTTCTAGAGGTGTGTCTGGACCTACGTTTGCTTCGTAAGATTCAGAGTAGTTACCAATTTGTTTGATAATTTGGTAAGCCCAATCATTACTTAGCTCAAGCATTTCTCCATAGTTACCTTCAACACCAAGAAGTCTTAGTACTTCAGGAACATTAGAGCTCATTTGAGCATCAACGTTTTCAGATGTAATACCTAGTTCTTCAGCAATAATCATTGCATTTAAAGACCAACGAACTACGTCACCCCACTGGTGATCACCATGTCTTACAAGTGGACCAAGCGGTTCTTTTGAAATAATTTCTGGTAATACAACCCATTTATCTGGATTAGAAGCAGCAGCTCTTGTTGAAGAAAGACCTGAAGCATCAGTTGTGTATACGTCACATCTTCCAGCAAATAAGTTTTCTTTACCTTCATCATTAGTTTCAATTGGAAGTGCTTCGTAGCTAATTCCATTTAATCTAAAGAAGTCAGCAAGGTTTAACTCTGTAGTAGTACCAGTTTGGATACATACAGTAGCACCATCAAGCTCAGTTGCACTTGATACACCAAGAGCAGATGGAACCATGAAACCTTGTCCATCGTAGAAGTTTACACCTACGAACTCAAAACCAAGATTAACATCACGGCTAATTGTCCAAGTTGTATTTCTCGCTAACATATCAACTTCACCTGAAGCTAATGTTGGGAAACGAGATTTACCTGTAGTAGTAATAAATTCTACTTTTGAACGGTCTCCAAAAACAGCTACAGCAACTGCACGACACATATCTGCATCTAGACCAGCCCATTCACCGCTATCATCTGGAGCAGCAAAACCAGCAAGACCAGTTGTTACTCCACATTTTAGAAAACCTCTATTTTTAACATCATCAAGAGTTCCAGCATGTGCTGAAAAAGCAAATGCTACAACTGCAAAGATAGATAATAGTTTTTTCATATTATTTTCTCCGTTTAAATAATTATTTAAATATCTTTTTTCAAAGATTGCTTCCCTATAACAAATTAATAAGTTAATCCCAATAATAGATTTGTTAAGCTTAAAATCGCCTACTATAATTTGTGTATAAAGATTTAGGCTTATACAATATTTAGTTGTTTATGAAAATAAAAACAAAATTAACCAAAATAGGCAGAAATCCTCTTAAACAAAAAGGTTTTATCAACCCTGGTACCTATAAAGGTTCTACAATGATCTTTAATACATATAAAGATTACTTAAACGATATTAAAAATTTTGATGATAGAACAACATATTATGGAATAAATAAAAATCCATTTCATAAGCAGTTAGAAGACAGTATTTCTTTTTTATATAACTGCAATGATACAGTATTATCACCATCAGGATTAGCCTCTATAGTTATTCCTTTTTTTACTTTTTTAAAATCTGGTGATGAAGTTTTAATAAATGATAGTGTTTATAGTCCTACTAGAACTTTTTGTGAAGACATTCTTAAAAGGTATAATGTTAAAATAAAATATTTTCATCCTACAAAAAATATTAATGGTTTTCAAAAATTAATTAACAATAATACTAAGCTAATTTATTTAGAATCTCCAGGTACAGCAACTTTTGATATTATTGATATACCTTTCATTACAAAAATTGCTAAAAAAAACAAAATACCAACTGTTATGGATAATACTTGGGCTTCACCATTATTTTGTAATCCAATTAAATTAGGTATTGATATTATTATTGATGCTGGAACTAAATATATAAACGGCCACTCAGATGTATTAATTGGTTTTGTTTCGTCTAATAAAAAATATTCCAAAAAAATAAGAACAGCTTCAAAAACTTTAGGCATATGTCCTGGTTCAGAAGAAGTTTATTTAGCAATTAGAGGATTGCCAACACTTGAAATTCGAATGAGAGAAATTGAAAAAAATGCTTTGTTAATGGCAAAATATTTACTCGATCATGATCTTGTATCTGATGTATTTCATCCAGCATTGCCGCACACAAAAAATCATAAAATATGGAAAAGAGATTTCTCTGGTAGCACAGGCTTATTTTCATTTATGCTAAAAAAGAAATATTCAAACAATCAAATTGAAAAAATTTTTAACAAACTTAAAATATTCAAATTGGGATACAGCTGGGGTGGATTTGATAGTCTCATTACCTTTCCTCCATTAGATAAAAGAGAGTTTAAAAATAGAAATACTGGAACTTTAATTAGATTATATTGTGGATTGGAAGACATTGATGATCAAATAAAAGATATTAAAAATGCATTAAAAATTTTAAATTAAATGGATTTATATTTTTATATTTTTGCATCATTGGGAGTATTTGTATTTGGTTTGTCTAAAGGTGGTGTTCCAGGACCTATCGCGATGTTAGCAGTGCCAGTTATGTCGTTTTCAATGAGTCCTTTACAAGCTGCAGGAATATTGTTGCCACTTTTAATAATAATGGATTTTTCGGCAATCTATTTGTATTGGAAAAAATGGATAAACAGTATTTTAAAAATTGTAATCCCAGCATCTATAATTGGTATTTTATTTGGAACTTTAACTTTTGAGTTTACAAACGAAGATCAGATAAGAATAATGGTTGGTGTTATATCAATTATTTTTGTTTTAGTTTCATTTATTCAGAAAAATAATTATTTACTTAAACCAACAAAACTTAAAGGATACTTTTGGTCATCTGTTGCTGGATATACAAGTTTTTTAATTCATGCAGGAAATCCTCCAATTAATTTTTATATGCTACCTTTAAAGCTAGATAAAATTTCATTTATTGGAACAATGACCTTAGCATTTATGGTTATAAATCTTGTTAAATTAGTTCCATATTATTTTGTGGGATTATTAGCGCCTTCTAATCTTATGATTTCTCTCTATTTACTGCCACTAGCTTTTATTAGTGTTTTTCTTGGGTACTTTCTACAAAAAAGAATTCCAGAAAAATTATTTTTTAATATTGTTTACGTTTTACTTTTTTTTAGTGGATGTAAGTTAATATACGACGGAGCAATTTAATTTTTGTAAATAATTATATTTTTGTTTTATAATCAGCTCTTTTAGTTTTTCTAAAACCAAAAGGTCCAGGAATAAATAATGTCATTGTGTTTGTATTAGGTTTTAAGTCAACTCTGTGCAGATGATCAGCAGACCTAAAACCAATGTATCCAGGGTGTCTCCAAAATTTTCCTTTTTTTGTTGTTTCCCAATAACCTCCTTTTAAAATAATTGTTATATAAGGACAAAGATGATTATGAACTCCTTCACCATGATCATCATCTAACATTTTATGAATTAAGATATTAAATGGAAACCATTTGGGTCTTTTTCTAAATAATAAATAATATCTTTCCATCCATGGTTTAGCCTTATCAAATTCTGGATGCGAAGGACCTCTGTCCAATACAATCTTTTTTCTTCCTAATTTTTCAAGTATTTTTAAAATCATATTTTTAATTGAGGATATATTTCAGAAAATAATTTAGCTCCTTTTGAACAATTATCAATCCAATCATCATTTGAATTTTCATTTGCATAATCTGAAATATATTTAAAACATTTAAATCTAATATTGTATAATTTGCATACTTTAGCAAAAGAGTAAGCTTCCATGTCAACAATATCACAATCTATTTCTACTGTTGATTGAACAAAACTATCTCCTGATGCACATATATACCCCTCATTAGAATATGTAATTTTTGATATAGGATCAAAAGGAGTTTCACCTAATTTAAAGTTCATTAGACCTCTTGCATCCATATCTCTTTGAACAAACTTCGTGCATTCTACTAATCCTGATAAGTTTTGCTTTGTTGAACCAGCTGTTCCATAATTAATTATTTCATTAGGTTGAAATTTTGAAATTAATTCCATAATTTTAATTGTAGCATTAATCTTTCCCACACCTGAATAGTGAAAATCTTTAAGATTTGGAGTTTCTTCTTTAAGTGCTGCAATAAAAATTTGCCCCATTAGTTTGGGCCAATTTGTTTTATAATTTTTTTTGTAACTTTTGTTAAATCTTTAATCGTTGGTTTTAGTAATTGCAATCTATCATATGTTTTAGGATTATTTTTGAGATTTTTTCTTAAAGCTTGTCCAAATGTCATTCTAATTTCAGTACCAATATTTAGTTTTGCTACTTTTGTTTTTCTTGCTAGTTTTTTTCTTTGCTCTATGGGAATGCCACTACTACCATGGAGAACTAAAGGGATTTTTGTTTTTGCTTCAATTAAATTAATTTTGTTGAAATCAATATTCGCTTTTTTTGAAGTTTGTAAATGTGTATTACCAACCGAAATTGCCATTGCATCAATATTACTTTTGTTTGCAAAAGATACTGCATCTTCAATATGAGTACCTTCTGAAATTTTACCATTATCATAACCTACAAAACCTATTTCTCCCTCAACAGAAATATCATGTTTGTGAGCTCTTGAAGCAATTTTTTTACTAATTTTTATATTTTCTTTTAAAGTTAATTTAGAACCGTCAAACATTACAGATGTAAAGCCACTATCAATCCCTTCATAACATTCATCTAAAGTATATCCATGATCAACATGACAACAAATATTTGTTTTTGTTTGGCTTGCTAAGTATCTAAACATTTTTCCCAATATAGAAATTGGTGTATGTGCTCTACATGAAGGGCCAGCTTGCAAAATAATCGGAATTCCAGTTTCATCAGCGGCTTGAGTAAAAGCTAGGGCATCATCCCAGCCTAGTACAACTAAACCTGCTACAGCATAATTATTTTTATTTGCATCATTTAAAATTTTTTTTAAATTTACAGCTGTCATTTATTTGTATTTAGCAATCATATCCTTAATACCTGGAATTGTTTCTACTTGATAAGCATGCTCAGGTTGAAAAAATTGGACAAGAGATCTTTGAGATAATCCTCCAAGAATTGTAAAATAATACATCTCATATCCAGGTGCTACGACACATGGATGATAGCCTGTTCTAATCATAATAGTCGACCCATCAATTATATGTTCAGCTTTACCAACTTTATCATCAACTTGCTGAAACATCTGAAAACCAAATCCATTATTAGGTTTAAATCTGTAATTATATGTTTCATCATGCCTAGTTTCATCAGGTAGACGATCTGTATCATGCTTATGAGGTGGAAAACCCGACCAACCTCCCTGTCCTACAGTATAAAGTTCATTACAAAGCAATCTTCCAACTTTATCATGATGCTTAGCACCTAAAATATGTTTAATTTTTCTATGAGTTTTTGTATCATCAGAGCCATACTGAACTAAATCAATTTCATTTGCTCGAACTGCAAATGGTTCAAGAGTTTTGTCATACTTTGCGCCAGCAATAAAAATTTCTGAATTATCAACTGAAGAGGTAAATTGAGCTTTTGTATTAGACGGAACATAAACACCTTCTGGCTCCCCATCCCACACATCTACTGTTCTAGTCCCTAATGACTCAACTTTTATTCCTTCAATTTCTACATTAATTGTTCCAGTAGCAGGTACTATACATGTTTCATAACCAGGGGTTTGATATTCAAAAGATTGATCTTTATTTAATTTTACTATGTTAAAATAATTTAAAGGAACTCTACTGTCTTCAATATCTACAATTGGCTTGTTTTTATTATCAAATGGTGGAATATGCATATTATTCTCCTTCATTAATTTTATTATATTTCATAAATTCTAAAATTTCATTTAAATTTGGCATTGCTGGAGCACAACCAATTTTTGTTACTACTATAGCGGCTGCAGCTGAACCTATTTCTATAGATTTTTCTAAATCATTAGCCTTTAAAATTGATCCTATTAATGATCCCATAAATGCATCACCGGCTCCAGTTGGTTTCAAGGGCTTAACGGGAAATATTCCTTTTTTAATTACTTTGTTCATTGCAAAGGTAATAGAACCTTTTTCACCTTTTTTATAAATTATTAAGCTTAAGTTTTTAGCTAGTTGTTTAGCATGATTAAAACCATTATTGTAATCACCAGCTAATACTCCAAACTCATCATCATTTCCAATTACACCACTACATTTACTTGCTGCTAAATTATAAACTTCTTTTGCTTTATTTGATGACTCCCAAGTATATGGTCTATAATCAATGTCCATAATTACAGGAATATTATTTTTATTTGCTATATCTAAAGCATATAAGGTAGCACTCCTTGAAGGTTCAGCTGCTAGAGAAGTACCAGTAATTAATACACAATCAAAATTTTGTATATTAGCGTTTTCAATATCATATTTATTTAAAAACAAATCAGAAGCTTTATGTCTATAAATAATTGATTGATGATCTTTAACTGTGGTTTCAACAATAGCAAAAGAAATTCTTGATTCATTTTTTTCAAATTCTACTAATTTGTTTTTAACGCCATAATGATTTAGTTGATTAATAGCCAATTTACCTAAAGCATCATCAGATACTCTGGTCAGTAAATTACAATTACCTCCAAATAAAGTTAATTGGACACCCATATTTGCGGAAGATCCTCCTAGATGAGTAACAAAGGATTTGGCATTTTCAGTTTTAGTCCCAGGTGGATCAGGATAAATATCAATCCCAGCTCTACCTATGAGTAAAAAATTATTTTTTTGAATTTTCGAAATTAAAAATTCAAACGACATAAAATTATTTATTTTTCATATCAATAAAGTCAGCATCATATTTAAAAGGATCAATTGAATCTATACATCCAATATTTATTGCTGCCCCATTTGGATCACTTCTTCTATGATGATGAGTATAGATACCACAAATTTTACAAAAAAAATGTTCAGCAATCATTGTATTAAATTTGTAAGAAGTTAAGTTTTCTTTTCCTTTAAGAATATTTATTGCTTCTTTAGGTACCATGCACATTTTAGCGTTTTTTCTTATACAAATAGAGCAGTTACACTGTTTAATGATTTCCAAGTCTGTTAAAACTTCTAATTGAACCGCTCCACAATGACAGTTTAAATTATATTTCATTTTATTTAACTATATTATAATATTTAATATAATTAAAGTTAATAAAATATGAACGAAAGCATGATTCAAGGTCAAATTATACGACCATTTTCACCAGCGATAGGCAAATATAAATTATCAGATGATACAATAACTACACTCAACAATCATATTGATGAAATATTGAAAGATGAAAATAAAATTGATGAATTATACCATGGCAAACAATTAGCAGGTGAAATTAAATATGAAATTAAATTAACAAAAGAATTTCTTGATCAAAATTTAAAAAATGTTCTTTATAAATTTGTATTTAATTTTGTTAAATCAACATTACAAAAAGAAATTAATAAGTTTGATTTAAAATCTAGTTGGGCTGTTTGTCAATTTGAGAATGATTATAATCCAATTCATTGGCATGATGGTCATCTGTCAGGAGTAATGTACACAAAAATGCCAAACGACTTAGGCTCGTCATACAAGGATCAAAATAAGAATGGAAAAATTGCATTTATTCATGGATCAACACAGCTTTTAGTTTCCTCCGTGTATGATGTTAAACCTGAAGTTGGAGATTTATTTATATTTCCTAGCTATATGATGCATACAGTTTATCCATTTTTTTCTGATGAGGAAAGAAGATCAGTTTCCTTCAATGCATTTATAGATGAGGAGGCAGCAAAATTTTGATATTTGGCGCGCCCGAAATGATTCGAACATTTGACCTACCGCTTAGAAGGCGGTTGCTCTATCCACTGAGCTACGGGCGCTTAACTTGCATTTATCATAGTCTAAAAAATAAAGAAAGAAATTATACTTAATGTGTCCAAGGCTCTTTTCTATTTGTATCAAAATTTGAAGCATAACTTTTAGGTTTAATTTTTCTTTGCTTTGGTTCCTCGACAAAATATTGATAATTATTTTTTTTTGCCCATTCAATAGCTTGTTCTTTAGTGTCAAAAAAAAGTTTTATCTGGGATTTGGTATCTAATGAACTGTTCCATCCCATTAAAGAGTCTTTTAATTTTTCTACTTCAGAAATATATTCAGCTAGCCATAATTTAGTTTTTTTAAAACCTGACTGCATAGAAGTTTTTGAAGGTTTATAAATTTTTATGGTCATTAGATTGCTGTTTCAAAATATTTATCATTATATTCATTATAGTATTTTCCACCAGATCTTATATTTTGACAAAGAACTGCTGTTTCGCTTAATAATTTAGTTAAAAAGAAGTTACCAGTTTCAATTTTAGATTTATAAAAACTTTCATCTTGCTTTTCTAATTTTCCCAATGAAATTTCTATATACTGCAACCAAATATAACCTAGAGAAATCAAAGATGATAAATTTAAAAATTCTACAGCATGAGAATTAATCTCGTTTTCATCATTTAATGATTTAATATATTCAAAAATACTTTTGTAAGAATCATATGAAGGCATAAATAAATCAACATATTTTTTCATATCTTGATTATTATTAATTTTACGTTGATAACTATCTATCATAGTAAAAAATTCATTAAATAATGCACCATTATCAATTTGTAATTTTCTTCCTATTAAATCTAATGCTTGAATACCGTTTGTTCCCTCATAGATTGTTGTAATTCTAGCATCTCTTACTAATTGTTCCATTCCATGATCAGTAATAAAACCATGACCACCATAGATTTGCATAGCTCGATTTGTATTTTCTACAGATTTATCTGAAGCATACGATTTAATAATTGGCGTCATGAGTGCTATAAAATTTTCAGATAATTTCTTTTCTTTATCATCTGAAGAATTTTCAATATTATCAAAGTGATTTCCAGCCAATAAAGTTAAACCTCTAACTGCTTCATTAATAGATTTTATATACAATAAGTTTTTTCTTATTTCAGGATGAACAATTATAGGATCAGCTACTTGATTGCTGGAAGATAATTTTCCTTGTAAACGCTCTTTCGAATAATAAAGTGCTGATTGATAAGCAGTTTCTGATAAACCTAAGCCTTGTATGCCTACAAACAAACGAGCTCCATTCATCATTATAAACATCGCTCTCATTCCTTTATTAATATCACCTACTAGCCAGCCCTTAGCTTCATTGTAATGCATTACACAGGTTGGACTAGCATGAATACCCATCTTCTTTTCTATTGATCCACATTCAACTTTATTTCTATCAACAAAATCACCACTTTCATTTGGTAAAAATTTAGGAACCAAAAATAAACTTATACCTTTTATACCAGGGGGCGCATTTGGTGTTCTTGCTAGTACTAAATGAATAATATTATCACTTAGATCATGCTCTCCACAGGTAATAAAAATTTTTGTACCAGTAATGCTATAACTTCCATCATCTAATGGTGTTGCCATTGTTTTACTTAATCCAAGATCTGTTCCACATTGAGGTTCAGTTAAATTCATTGTTCCTGTCCACTTACCACTAGTTAAATTTGGCAAATAAGTATTTTTTAAATCTTCATTAGCACTCTTTTCAATTGCATCGATTGCATTTGCTGTAAGACCTGGATAAAGACCAAATGACATATTAGTAGAGCTTATCATTTCATCTAAAATCATATTCATAATGTAAGGTAGGTTTTGACCACCAAATTCTTCTTTTACTTTCAGTCCCTGCCAGCCATTTTCAGAAAAAGTTTTATAAGCTTCTTTAAATCCTTTTGGTGCAGTCACAACTCCATTATTAAAAGAACATCCTTCACTATCTCCACTTTGATTAAGCGGGAGTAAGGTTTCTTCACATAGTTTTGCTGCTTCTTCAATAATAAGCATTAGATCGCTTGTTTCTAAATCTAATTTTTTTAATGCTTGACTTTCCTTAAGATTTAAAAAATCTTCAATTAGAAATTTAAACTCACGAAGCGGTGTTTTATAAATTTGCATAATATTTAATTAATATTTTCTAACACAGTTGCAATGCCTTGACCTAAACCTATACATTGTGTCGCTAATCCATACTTTTTATTATTATTTTGCAATAAAGTTGCAACTTTACCTGTAATCCTTGCTCCAGTAGCACCTAAAGGGTGGCCTAATGCTATTGCTCCACCATGTATATTTACTTTATTTATGTCCATCTTTAATTCTTTAATACATGCTAAAGATTGAGAAGCAAATGCCTCATTTAGTTCCACAATATCAATATCGGAAATTGATAAATTAGCTCTTTTTAAAGCTTTTTTAGATGCATTAATTGGGCCAAGACCCATTAATTCTGGTGGACAACCAACTACGGCTGTAGATTTAATACGAGCTAAAATATTTAGATTGTTTTTTTTTGCATATTCTTCCTCACAAACAATTACTGCTGATGCTCCATCTGTTAATGGTGAGGCTGTACCAGCTGTAACTGTTCCATTTTCATCAAAAGCAAGTTTTAACCCATCTAAAATTTCATGTGAGGTGTTAGGCCGAATTCCACCATCTTTATTAATTTTCTCATCATTATTTGTGATTGAAACTATTTCATTGTCGAACATATTTGATTCTCTTGCTAAATTAGCTTTGTAATGGCTGCTAATAGCAAAATCTTGTTGTTCTTTTCGAGAAATATCAAATTTTTTTGCAACATTTTCAGCCGTAATACCCATAGACATATATACATTTGGGTTATCTTTACTTAATTGAGGATGAGGATCGTAAGTTAAGCCATTCATAGGGATAAATGTCATACTTTCTACACCACAACATAAAAAAACGTCTCCAGAGTTAATTGCAATTGCACCAGTTGCATCATGAATAGCTTGCATTGAAGAGCCACACCATCTGTTAACTGTCATACCTGCTACATGTTCTGGCATATCTGTCATGAAAGAAATAATTTTAGCAATATTATTACCTTGTGCACCTTCAGGATACGCACAACCAGTAATAATGTCTTCTATGTCATTTTTATTAATTTGAATTTCATTAAGTAATTGATTTATTGTTTGTGATAGAATGTCTTCTGGTCTTATATTAGCCATTTCACCTTTACGGGCAAAAGTGAAGGGTGATCTTTTGTAACCCACAATAACTGCATTTCTCATTTAAAACTCCATTAAAGAATATATCTCAATTCCTTTTTCAATTAGTTTTTTATCACCACTTAAATCTGGTAAATTTATTATAAAACCTGCGCCAACAATATTTTTGTCTTCAAACTTTTTAATTAACTCTACCGCCGCAAGTGCAGTTCCACCTGTTGCTAAAAGATCATCAATAATTAGTAAATCTTTATGACCATCTAAGGCATCTGTATGAATATGCATTTCAGTTGATCCGTATTCTAAGTCGTATGAGGTTTTGAAAGTATCAAATGGAAGTTTATGAGGCTTTCTCAAAGGAACAAATGCTGCATTTAAAAAATAAGCTATTGCACCTGCCATAATAAATCCACGTGATTCTATACTTAAAACTGCATCTATTTTTTTATTTTGCCATGGTTTTACCATGTCATCAATGACTTGTTTAAAGTGTCCTGCATTTTGCAACAATGTAGTAATATCTCTGAATTGAATTCCTTTAACAGGATAATCAGCAATTGTTCGAACGTATTCTTTCATTAGTTTTTTTCAATGTCTTTTATATCAAATAAAGTAACAGGTGCAAAATTTGAAGAACAATCGTATGTTTTAGTATAAGGGAATTTTAAAAATGATTTTGAGATTTGATTGCTAACATCTAATTTCTTTTCAAAATGATTTATCAATAATTTATTTGGGTTTGCATGTGGTGCAAGATTACGAATATATTTAATTGTATTTTCAATATTAGTTTTGTTTTCTCTACATAGTAAATAAGTAGCTGTTGCCATTGATCTTGAGACACCACACCAACAATGAATAACAATATCTTCATCATAAGCATAAGTAGAAGTAAAATTAGCTATTGAATTTACATGCTCTTCAGCAGGTAGAATTTGTGGTATTTCATCAGTATTCAATCGAAATATTTTATTATTACTACTAATTTCAATAATATCGTCAAATCCTAGCTTTAAATGATTTTTTACACCCTTGGGTGTTTCTGGTGCATATCCTGGATCAATTACTGATACAAGATATTTAGGCTGTATGCTTTCACACACATGAGGTAAATCATTTAGAGAACAAACAATTATCATAAAAAAAGGGTGGTATAAACCACCCTTAATAAAAGTAAAATAATTAAACTACTCTGCAGTTGCATCAGCTAATATTGCATTAGCATCTTCATTTAATTGATTTAATGTTGAAATGATATCATCACCATTAATGATTGCTGCATAAGCTTTTTCAACCTCACCCCTAACTGAATAATAACCAGGAACTGATGGTTCGCCTTTTCCGTATTGAACCATTTTTAATGATTTATCATATTGAGGTAATTCAGCTCTTTTTTCAGCAATTAATGGATGATCTGCAGAAGAGGTTCTAACAAAACCATATCCACTTTCAGTTGACCAAACTGCTGAGTTCTCAGTATTAGAAATATATTTCATCCACTGATATGCTGCTACCATTCTATTAGCATCACCTGAATTTCCCATAATTAAACCACCGCCATATAAGTTAAGCACTGGTTCACTAGTGGTGTACGATAATGGAGCTACATCCCAATTACCATTATAACCCTCTTCAATGGCTTTCTGGAAATAAGTGATACCAGAAGTAGATCCTGCAGCAAATAAAACAGAACCTTGTCCTAAGTATTGCTGGTCAGTATATTTACCTCTTGCAACTATTGCACAACCTTTATTTGCCATTCCTTGAATGAATTCCATAGCTTCAATGGCTTTAGGGCCATTGTAAATATACTGACCATTATCATAGTCAAATACATCACCTCCATGAGCAAATACCCATGCTGCAAAGTTACTTGCATCTGTATCTATTTCATATCCATAACTTGGAACGTCTTCACCCATCTTACCGCTATAATCTTGATTGGTCGCAGCACATGCTGCTTCCGCAAAATCAGCAGGAGTTTTAGGAGCATCTAAACCTAGTTCCTTTAACCAATCAGCATTGTAATAAAGGATCTCTATTGATTTTCCAACTTCATGTAAAAGTTTTGGATTTCCATCAAAATATGGTGAAAAGCCGACAGTCCAGTTTGCACCCCAATCTGCTATATCATCTTGAGAAACACCCCATTTTTTACTATTTGCTAAAATATTCTGATCAATTGAAGCACCAATCAAGTACATATCTGCAGCAGCATTACCATAACCTCTTGCAACGTCTGCTATATCTTTTGTTCCAGCAGCAGACATCATAGCAGATTGAACTTTTCCATAATGCCCTTTGTGAACAACATTAACTTTTATTCCTGTTTCAGCTTCAAATCTTTCAGCTCTTGCCATCATTGCATCTAATCTTTCATCTGAATATTGAACCCAGAATTCAACAGTTTGACCTGAAGGATCTGCATTTTCAATATCTTGTGAAGTAATTGCGAATGATTGCGAGGAGATAAAAAATAAAGAAGCTAAGAAGAAATTTAAAATATATTTATAAAATTTCATAATCACCCCGTAAAATATTAATTAATATAGAGGTAAAATTAAAGTTTTGTTACAAAAAATTTACTGATTTATTCTTTTAATCCAAAGTTTGATATACTTTCTATGAATAACTTCTGAGTAAAAAAGTATAATACTAAAATTGGAAAAATTGCAATTAAGCAAGCAGCCATCAATAAATTAAAATTAGGCCCCACTTCTCTCACAAAACTATAGATAGAAACTGTTACAGGATACCAATCATCTCTAGTTAATATAAGTAAAGGCCAAGCAAAACTATTCCACGCTATAATAAAAGTAAATAAAGAGACTGTCACAATAATAGGTTTGCTCATTGGGATTACTACCTTGAGTAAAAAATTTAAATGAGAAGATCCATCAAGTCTTGCAGCATCCCATAATTCATTTGGTATCTTTTTAAAATATTGTCTTAATAAGAAAATTACAAATATATTTCCCATAAATGGAACTGTTAAACCTTGAAGACTATTCATCCAAGAAGGTCCAAATGGCAATGGAATAATTTCCCCTCTAATAATTAATAAATGAGGTAATAATGTAATTATTTCTGGAATCATTAATGAAAGTAATAACATGTAGAATATTATATTTTTAAATGGGAATTCTATTTTTGCAAAAGAGTATGCTGCTGGAACACTAGTTAATAAAACACCAATGACAATTATTGAACTTATTATTAAACTATTAAATGTATAACGTTGGAATCTATTAGATGTCCAAACTTCATAATAATTTTCAAACATCAATTTTTTTGGAAATAAATATTGATTTGACGCTTCTCCAGCTGTCATCAATGATGTGGATATCATGTAAAAAAATGGGTAAATTGAAATAATAAAAACTATTAATAAAATTAAATAAGGTATCCTTGTTTCAGCATTAATAATTCTAGTCATAGCTTAATCTTTTTCTAAAAATTACATATTGCGATATTGCTAAAATATTTAGCAGTATAAATAAAATTACTCCTTCAGCTGCAGCATAACCATATTTCACTCTACCCCAAAAATGATCAAAAATTTCTATTGTCACAACATCCATTGTATCTCCAGCAGAAGAAGTTTGCATAACAAAAATACTATTGAAAGCTTGAAAGGTATTTATAAAACCAGTCAACATTAGAAAAAATATAATAGGCATTAATAGTGGTATGGTAATTTTAATAAATGTTTGCCATCTACTAGCTCCCTCTGCTTTCGCAGCCTCATATAAATCAGAGGGTATAATTGATAAACCCGCGAGTAAAATTATTGCATAGTAGCCAGTATAAGACCATATTCCATATATGATTGATGACATTAGAGCTAAACTTGGTCCAGCTAGTAGACCTTCTATTTTGATACCAAATAAAACTTCGGTAATAGGTCTTTTATCAAATAACCACATTTGAGGCTCAAAACCAAATATTCCTATTAGTTGATTTAAAAAAGAATTTTCAGCTTTACCAAATATTAAAAAAAATACTGCAGCACCCATTACTGCTGGAGTAATGTAAGGAAATAGTAAAATCATTTGAAAGAATTGTTTACCAGCTAATTTTTGATACAAAGCAAATGCTATTATTAATCCTAATCCAACCTCAAAAATTATAGTAAAAAACGAATAATAAAAAGTATAAATAAGAGAGTAAAGATAGTCTTCATCGCCTGTTAAAAGCATTTTTTCCCAATTGATATTAATTAATATTATTCCAATAATTAATATTGCTATAGAAAAAAATGCTAAATAGATTTTATTTTTTACTTTATTTTTAAATTCACTCCACAGTCCATAACTCAATATCAATAATAATAATCCTAAAACAAATAACCAAAAAGCTGGTATGTCTCCAAGTATTCTTTGGTAATTCTCAAATCCTAAAAATCTCCCTTTAAAAACTTTCCACTTGTGTACACTCATGTACATTCCAAAAAAAACAGGAAAAATTCCAAATAGACTGATTATTAAAACAGCAGGAAGAATTAATAGATATCCTGTAAGTTTTTCTGAATGATTTAATAAGAATTTATTCATTAATTTTTATAAGATCACCTTTATTTATTTTACCATCATTTAAAGGATCTAGATATATTCCTAAATTTATATGGTTGTATAATTTTTTTAGGTTTAAAGGAATATTAAGATTTATTTCAGAAGTTTTGGGCTTAATATTAGTTGCTGAGCATCTGGGAATTTCTTTAATAACTTTAAATTTTATATCACTGATTGATAAAACTTTACCTACCAGCTTCCTTTCTTCCCATTTATCTAAATCTTCTACATATATATTTCCTCTAAAACGCTCATGTTCAACTTGAATATTAGATAGGTTTTCAAAATCTTTAATACTGTTTAAATTTATAAATGATATTGATTTATTTGGCATTGTATCAAAAAAAGGATTCATATTATCTTTTAATAAATTAATTTTATTTATATTTGGTAAAATATCTTCAAGTTTACTACATAAGATTTTTACTTCATGTTGATTATCAATATCTGTTTTTAAAATTATTTTATTTTCAAATTCTAGTATTAAAAAATTATCTTCTAATAAAAAATTATATTGATTTAATTCAGGATATTTTTTTAATGATAAAAATTTGTGTATTTCTCGTTTTAAAGGATTATTTTTTATTAATTCTACATCTTTAAGATTAAGATTATTAGTGAAAGCAAATATTCGATCATTTTTTATACCAATATTTTTAATTATCTCTAAGTTATCTACATTATTGAAAGAAAGAGATTTTACAGGTGAAAAATATAGGTTTTTAATTTTCACTTATATTAGCATTTAAGTTTTTTTTAAAAAATACTGATCTAAAAATGAATCTAGCCAATTTGATATATTTTTATTATATTTGTAACGATAATAAAGTTGAACAAATATATTTTGAGCACCTTTGACGAATAATTTTTTAGGATTTTTTAATAACACTAAATACAGCCATCTCATATGAAGTTTAAAATTTACTTCTGGATGAAATTGGAGAGCATAACAATTTTGATATTTAAAAGCTTGATTATTAAAAATATCACCCCTTGCTAATAACTCACAGCCTGTAGGAAGAGAAAATCCTTCAGAATGGAATTGAAAAAAAATCTTTTGAGAATTAAAAAGATTTTTTGCATTTTCAGTTGGTTCAATTTTATAAAAACCAATTTCTGAAAGCCCGTCTTTATTAGTTGTTATTTCTGAACCTAAACATTTAGCTAATAACTGTGCGCCAAAACAAATTCCAAGATAAGGAATGTCAGTTTTTATAACTTTGTTTATCCATTCTAATTCTTTATTTATATATTCATCTTCATCGTTTATGCTTCCTGGTGCACCAAAAACAACTATAGCTGAGTATTGATTAATATTTAAAGGAAGTTCTTCACCTAAAGGTGGCCTACATATTTCAGCAACATATCCCCTATCTCTAAATTTATTTCCTACATCTCCTGGAACTGAAGTTTTTTGATGTAATACAAACAAAACTTTATTCATACTAAATTATTAATAATAAATATTTTATTAATATGAAAATATTATTTCATAAAAATTGTAAGTATTTTGTATATTAATTTATAATGATATTTATGTGACAAAATAATCAATATCTAAAATTTTTATGTAAAACATAAGAGTAAAATAACCAAAATTCATCATTACAACAAAACTAATAAGCATATTGATTGATTTAGGGAGTGAATTTCCTAAAAAATCATCCCAAAAAACTTTTTCTAAATATAGAGCTAATTCAAAGTATATAAGTGTAATGATTGCAGCATTAAAAATTATTAAAGAAGTGAATCCATTTAAACTCAACAAATAATTAATAAAAATCAATATCAAAGAAGAAAAAGAATAAATAAATAAATTTAATAAGATTTTTTTATTTTTTGAAAATTTTTTGAAAAAAATAATATATCTTGTGTTTAAAAATAACGAAATTAATATCGAGCTAAAAAAAGAAATAATTAGTATTTTTGTTATTTGATATTCCATTTATATGTATTTTTTATATAACTAAAAAATATATAAGAAAAATAATAAAATGAAATTTGATAATGAAACTAGTATTATTCAACAAAAAATAGCGAACGGTTATGCTGGAGTTTCACGAAGACTAGCTATTTTAAATGCCCTAAATTTAGAGACTAATGAAACTATTATCGATATTGGTTGTGGTGGTGGTCATTTAGTGCAAGAAATTTCATTATCTATTGGAGAACAAGGCAAAGTAATAGGAATTGATCCAAGTCAAGATCAGTTAGATGTTGCAAGCGGTAAATGTAAAGATCAAAATAATGTGGAACTTATTTGTACTACAGCTGATGATATCAATATAGAAGATGCTTCATGTGATAAAATTACAGCTACTCAAACATTAGAATATATCAAAGATATAGATACATCCTTAAAGGAGATAAAAAGAATTTCTAAAACTAATTCTAAATTTGTTAATGTCTCAATTCTCTGGGACTATTTTAGATTTTATGGACCAGAAAAAGAAATTAATGATCTTATTCATGAGGCATTTAGAGCACATTGTTTTCATCAAATGCTTCCACTCGATTTAAATGGTAAATTAAAAAAACTTGGATATAAAAATATAAGCTCTCAAAATTTATCGTATTTAATTACAAATAGAGATAATAATTCACCAGCAATTTTTTATGAAATTATGTTAAGTAAGTTTGCTTTAAGCCAAGGTGTTTCAGAAGACAAAGTAGATGATTGGAAAAAGCAATTAAATAAATCTGAAAAAGTAGGTAATTTCGGATTTACAAGTTTTCCAGTATTAACTGCGGCATATTTAGGTTAATTTAAAAAATGAAATTAAAAGTTTATTTATCTGGTGAAATTCATACTAATTGGCGAGATGAGATTATAGATAAATGTAAATCTAAGAATTTAGAAATAGAATTTTCAAGCCCGACTACTAATCATGAATTATCAGATGATGTTGGTGTAAAAATACTTGGTGAAGAAGAAAAAAAATTTTGGCACGATAACAAAGGAGCTAAAATAAATGCTATACGAACTAGAAATTCGATTGAAAAAGCAGATATAGTTGTAGTACGTTTTGGTGAGAAGTATAAACAATGGAATGCTGCTTTTGATGCAGGTTATGCATCAGCCTTGAATAAATCTCTCATAATAATGCATAACGATGAACATCAGCATGCTTTAAAAGAAGTAGATGCAGCAGCACTTGCTGTTACAAAAAACGTTGATGAGATTGTAAATATTTTACAGTATTCTGTTGAAGGATCATTAGAGTTTTAATTATTTACCAAAAATTCCTAATTTAACACCGTAGTCAACTGCAATTCCATAATCAGGATCATCATCACTATCAACTATCAATTGACCTGTTTTTCTTAAAAGGCTGTGACAGTCCTTTGTAAGATGTCTTAACTTTACTTGTTTTCCTAATTTGGAATATCTTTCTGCAATATCCTCAATTGCTTTTAAAGCAGATTGATCAATAACTTTTGAATTTGCAAAATCTATTATTACTAAATTAGGATCTTTGGAAGGCTTAAAAATATCTAAAAAACTATTAGTGGAACTAAAAAAAAGTGGTCCTTCAATTTCATATACCTTAGCACCCTTTTCTGTTCTTGATTGTCTCTCAATTGCTCTAATTCTTGAAGCAGATTTCCACGCAAATACTAGTGCATTAATAATAACACCAGCAACTACAGCAACTGCTAAATCTTCTAATACAGTTATTAAAGTAACTAAAACAATTACCAATGCATCCGAACGAGGAACAACAAATAATAATTTTAGTGAATTCCAAGCAAATGTTCCAATTACGACCATAAACATAACCCCTACTAATGATGCAATAGGAATAAGTTCAATTAAATTTGAAGTATAAAGAATAAAAATTAGTAAAAAAATTGCTGCTGATATGCCAGCAATTCTTGTTCTACCTCCAGATTTTACATTTATCATTGATTGACCAATCATAGCGCAACCACCCATACCACCAAAAAAGCCTGTGATACCATTAGCAACACCTTGCGCTAAACATTCTTGTCTTGTTCCACCCTTTTTGTTTGTTATTTCTCCTACTAGATTAAGAGTTAGGAGACTTTCAATTAATCCAATAGCTGCCAAAATAATTGCATAAGGAAAAATAATGAAAAAAGTATCTAAATTAAGTGGAACTGTTGGAATAGAAAAATTGGGAAGCCCTCCTGCTACACTTGCTAAATCTCCTACTCTTGGAACAGGTAAATCTAAAAGTAAAACTAGAAAAGTAACAAGAAGAATTGCAGCTAATGTAGATGGTATAAATTTAGTCACCCTCGGTAAGTACCATATTATTAACATGGTTAAGAAAACTAATACTAAAGAATATGTAAGCACTTCCCCTGACATCCATGTAAATGTTCCATCAAAGTTATATATTTGAAATTGATGTAATTGTGATAAACCAATTACAATAGCTAAACCGTTTACAAAACCTAGCATTACAGGTTGAGGAACCATTCTCATAAATTTTCCTAATTTAAAAATTCCTGCAAGAAATTGTAAAATTCCCATCAGGATTACAGTGGCAAATAAGTATTGGACTCCATGTTCCGATACTAATGAAACCATAACAACAGCCAATGCTCCTGTTGCTCCCGAAATCATTCCAGGTCTCCCACCAAAAATTGCAGTTACTAAGCCTACAATAAAAGCTGCGTACAATCCTGAAAGAGGTGCTACACCTGCTACAAAAGCGAATGCTATTGCTTCTGGAACTAGGGCGATTGCAACTGTTAATCCAGATAGAATTTCGATTTTAAATAGTGAAAAGGAAGCTCTGCCCTCTGGAATATATTCATCTTTGTTTAACCCAAGAGAATTTGCAAATTGATTAACTGTTGATTTTATCATTAAGGTCTATTTAATTTAAATAGGTAAATTAAGTTATAAGTAAACAAAATCTACCAAACAGATTTGTATATATTAAAGGCGTCAGATTCTTCAATTTTACGCGGATTATTAACTAATAATCTAGTTTGTTTCATTGCTTCACTAGCCATCAATTGGCAAGCTTCCTCAGGAATTTCTAGATCTCTTAACCTATAAGGTAATTTAAGTTCCTTAGACAAACTTTCTAAACTATCTATAAAATTGTTACACACAATCTCATCACTTTTGCTATTATCTAAATCTTTAAATACAAATGGTGCAAGATTAGCGTATTTTTTTTTAGTTTCTTTGTTTATGGAATTGAATTTCATCACACTTGGAAGAACTAAAGAGTTTGAAAGTCCATGAGATATATTAAATAGACCTCCTATAGGATATGCCAAAGCATGTACTGCTGCTACTGGAGAATTTGCAAAAGCTTTACCTGCTAACATTGATCCAAATAGCATATTTGATCTGGCATTTATATTATATCCCTCAAATACAGCAGTTTTAATTGATGATCCGATAAACTTTAGTGCTTCTATAGATAACATTTTTGAAATAGGATTATTGTTAGGATTTATAGAAGTGTAAGCTTCGATTGCATGAACCATAGCATCTATTCCAGTTGATGCAGTGATATTTGGAGGTAGATTAATAGTTAATAATGGATCTAAAATAGCAAGATCAGGTAAAATAAGTTTTGAAGAAACACCTTTTTTTTCTTTGTCATCCATCTTAATTATTGAAATTGGTGTAACTTCTGAACCAGTTCCTGCTGTTGTAGGAATTAGTACAAGTGGCATTCTTGGACCTTTTGCATTATTAACCCCCCATATTGTATCGATATTCTGATTAGACCCAAGAAGTAAAGATATAAGTTTTGCAACATCCATAGATGAACCGCCTCCAAAACCTAAAACTCCAGTTGATTTAAAATCTATTGCCTCTTCAAATGCTTTTAATAAAGTAGATTTTGAAGGATCAGATTCAACTTTATTAAATATATTTATATTTGAGTATGATTGAAGTTTTTTAATTGTTTTATCGTACAATCCTAATTCTGTTAATCCTTCATCAGTTATTACAAAAATATTTTTTCCTAACAAATTGAGAATTTGATCACTTGAATTAACTGCTGTGTCATTACCAAAAATTAAGCTAGCTGTTGAATGAAAGTTAAACATTTATCTATGGTCGGGGAGAAAGGATTCGAACCTTCGACCCCCTGGTCCCAAACCAGGTGCGCTACCAGGCTGCGCTACTCCCCGAAAAAATTTGTTATATTCATAAATAACTTAAAAACAATCTTTTATGTTTGTTTTCTAAAATAATATTTATTATAATTAATTTAGGGGTGCTTAAATGCTGAGATTTATACCCTTTTAACCTGATCTGGATAATGCCAGCGGAGGAAACATGAAAACAATACTAATTTTTTTAACTACCTTATTTATTTCTTTCTCAATCTATGCAGAGAAACTAACCATTTATACATACGACTCTTTTGTATCAGAATGGGGTCCAGGACCCATAATTGAAAAAATATTTGAAGAAAAACATAATGCGGATTTAGAATTTGTTGCTGTAGACAGTGCAGCAACATTATTGAATAAAGTTATTTTAGAAGGTGATACTTCCAAGGCAGATATAGTTTTAGGCCTTGATATGAATTTATTTGATTTAGCCGAACAATCTGAGCTTTTTACAACTCATAATATCAATGACATAAACAACTTAATTAATTTACCATTAAAATGGGAAAGTAATAAATTTGTTCCATATAATTATGGATACTTTTCTTTTGTTTATAATGAAGCAAATTTAGCAACACCTCCAAAATCAATGGATGAGTTGATTAATTCTACTAATGCTAGAATTGTAATTCAAGATCCAAGAACCTCTACCCCTGGTTTAGGATTATTAACTTGGATGAAAGCATTATATGGAGATAAAGCTGGGGATGAGTGGAAAAAATTAAATAAAAAAATTATTTCAGTTACCAAAGGATGGACAGATGCATATTATAATTTTTTTATGGCAGGAGAAGCTGACATGGTATTAAGTTATACTACATCTCCAGCTGCACATATAATGTTTGAAGAAAGGTATGATATTCTTGCTACAACTTTTGAAGAGGGAAATTATATAACAATTGAATTTGCAGGCATTTTAAATAATTCACAAAATAAAGATTTAGCAAATAAATTTCTTAACTTTATGTTATCAAAAGAATTTCAATCAGTCATACCATCAACAAATATTATGTACCCTGTTACAAATATAAAAGATTTACCTGAGGCATTTGATAAACTTGATGTTCCTAACTTTATTCAAATGGATCCAAAAGAAATTAATAAAAATAAAGAAAAATGGATTGATGAATGGCTTAATGCCTCGTAAATAAATTGTATTATAAATATAATTATTCAGTAATATTTTTTTTTGGATTAATAATCCTATTGCCTTTCGTAGGTATTTTTTCAAAAATAAACTTTGATTTAGAGGTAATTTATAATTTTTTTCAAAATTCTTATACGCATCGTCTAATTTATTTCTCACTCTATCAAGCTTTTCTTTCAGCACTATTAAGTTGTTTTTTAGCTATTCCATTCGCATTAGCATTAAATAGACATAAGAATTTAAAAATTATTAAATTTATCATTTCTCTTTGTGGTTTTTGCTTTGTAATACCTACAATCTTAATAGTGTTTGCAGTAATTAAACTCTTTGGAAATAATGGTTTTTATAACTCATATTTTAATTTGTACGAGAATTTTTCGATAGAGACAATTTTTGGAATAAAAGCAATTTTAATTGCCCATATACTTCTAAATACACCATTTGCTACTCGATTATTTTTTCAATCCTTAAATAGTATTCCTTTAAAATATTATGAAATATCTAGCTCTCTAAACATTACTTTTTTTGGCAATCTTCTAAAATTAGAGATTCCTTATATAAAACAAAATTTTTTTACTGTGTTCTCAATAATATTCTCTCTTTGTTTTTTAAGTTTTGCAATAGTAATGGCGTTAGGTGGTGGACCCATGTATTCTACAATTGAGGTGGCAATTTATCAATATGCACTTTTTGAACTAAATTTTAATAAAGCAATATTACTTAGTTTTCTACAAATTTTTATTTGTTTATTTTTTTTATTTATTGGTTTTTACAAATTAAAAGGTTCAAATTTTTTTGAAATAGATCAAATTAATTTCATTCATCCTCATAAAGAATACAAAGCTATAAAAATTTTAGATTTTTTAATAATTGTATTTTTTTCGATATTTCTTTTTTCTCCAATAATTTCTGTAATTTATCATTTTATAAATAATGGTATTTATTTATCTTTAATTAATAAAAAATTTTTAGGATCATTTTTTAACTCTGTTATTATTTCAGTTACTACAGGAATAATTGTTAGTATATCTGGGTTTATAATTTCATCTATACTTGTAATAAATTATAAAAATATGATTTTTCAGCAATCAATTTTTTTAATAAGCTCTTCAATAATAATTATTTCTCCAATTATATTTAGTCTTGGTTATTTTATTATATTAGGTGAATTAAGATATGTGCAATTTTTTAAATATTTTGTGATAGTTTTGATAAATTGTCTATTCTTATTACCTTTTTCTATATTAATACTTTTTAATAACATGAAAAATATTTTTTTAAATTTTGAAAATTTTCAGCAAACTTTCCGTATCAGCATAAGAAACTATTTTATTATTTTGCTACCAATGATTAAAAAAAATATAATTTTTGTTTTTGCATTTTCGACGGTTATTACTTTTGGTGATTTTACAATAATATCATTTTTTAAAGATCAAAACTTTGATACCTTGCCATCTTACTTATATAAATTGATTAGTGTCTATAAATTTAACGAAGCTTCTTTTGTTGCTGGTGTAATTTTAATACTTAGTATGATTATTTTTTTATTAATTGATAATTTAAATTACCAAGGCAAGTCAGCCATTAAAACGTGAAGATAAATACTTGCTACATAACCAATAAATATAACTGGAGTCCATTTTAAATGTCCAAAAAAAGTGTAATATCCTCTCGCTTGTCCCATAAGTGCTACACCTGCAGCTGAACCAATTGACAATAGGCTACCGCCCACTCCTGTTGTTAATGTAACTAGTAACCACTGATCAATTGACATTTCCGGTCTCATAGTAATTACAGCAAACATCACTGGTATATTATCTACGATAGCTGAAAGAACACCTACTATAGAATTTGCCATTGTTGGACCAAGGCCAATATATAAGAATTCTGAAACAACAGTTAAGTAACCTATAAATCCTAAACCACCTACACTTAAAATAACTCCAAAGAAAAATAATAAAGTGTCCCATTCAGCTCTTGAAACTTTTCTAAAGAAATCAAATTTTTCATCTTCAACAGATGGATCATGTGTAATTTGCAAATAAAAAGAATATAACCCAAGTAGACCAAGACCAAACATCATGCCAAGCATTGGAGGCAAGTGAAGAATATTATGGAAGTTTACAGCACTAAAAATTGTAAGCAAACCTAAAACGATAATTACTCGTCCGCCTCTTTTCATATATTCTCTATCAGAACTAATTTGTGGTTTTTCATTTGGAATAAAGAAATACATAACTGCAGCAGGAATTATGTAATTAACTACAGAAGGAAAAAATATTTTAAAAAATGTAAAAAATTCGACAATACCAGCCTGCCATACCATTAAGGTAGTTATATCTCCAAATGGACTAAAAGCACCACCTGCATTTGCTGCAACAACTATATTAATACAACCGATCGATATAAATTTTGTATTACCTTTACCACAGGCCATTACTACAGAGCACATTACTAGTGCAGTTGTTAAGTTATCAGCTATAGGAGATAAGAAAAAAGTAATTATACCTGTGAATATAAATAATTGTCTAAAGCTAAATCCCCTTGATGTTAATTGGTATCTGACTACATCAAAAACTTTTCTTTCTTCTAAAGCGTTGATGTAAGTCATAGCAACTAGAAGAAAAAGGAAAAGTTCTGCAAATTCTAAGATATTATGCTCTAGAGCATACTCAATTTCTTTGGCATATTGCTTATCAGAAGAAAAATGGAAAGCTATAATACCCCATATTACAGCAGCTGAAATAATAACTGGTTTAGATTTTCTTAAATGGCTAAATTCTTCAGCCATTACAACAGCATATGCAAGAACAAATACAATAAGGCTTAAAATGCCTACATATGATGTTGTTAGATCTATTTCCATAGTTTTAAGTTAAAGCCAATTACTTCTTTTTCAATCCCGAAATCATATAGATTATTGTGTATTGCTTCGTCAATAAAAACACTCTTTTTTATTACTTTTGCTTTATCATAAAGCTTAATACTGTGTTCATGCGGTACAATTTCATCCTTTTTTCCACTAATGATAAGTAATGGCGAGGTTATTTTATCAATTTTACTGAAGTTATCGAATTTATCTTTAACTAAATATTTTGTTGGAAATATTTTATATCTTTTTTTTGCAATATCATTGATAGATGTAAATGGCGCTTCTAAAACAATAGATAAAAATTCGTACTTTGTGCCCATTTCTACTGCAGCACCAGATCCGAGTGATTCTCCATAAATCACTAATTCTTTGAATTTAAATTCAGTATTATTCTTAATCCATTTTAATACTGCTTCTGCATCTTTATATAAATTTTTTTCTGTTGGATCTCCTTTGTTACCCCCAAAACCTCTCCAGGAAACTAAAAGTACGCTCCAATTTTTTTCGATATACCTTTGGATTCTGTATGCTCTATCTCCGATATGAAAAGAATTACCATGAAAATAGACTATTAAAGGGAGTGAATTATTCCCTTTATGATACCATGATAACAGCTTTAAGTTATCCTCAGTTTTAATATAAACTTCTTCTGTATTATCCAAGTTATAATCCTTTGGTGCGCCTGGATGTCCTGATTTATTAAAAACAATGCGTCTTTGAAGGATATACAAGAGAAAACCTAAAAAAAAATATAGAAAAATTGCAGAATAAATGTAATTCATTACTTATTATAATATTATGAAAATAGAAAATAAAGTAATTGATCCTTTAAGTCCTTACAGCCGCGCACTGAAAAAAATAGAGGAAAGTGGCATAAGACCAACAAAACAAAGAAGAATTTTAGCTAAATTAATTTTTGAAAAAGGTGACAGGCATATTTCTGCTGAAAATCTTTTTGATGAAGTAAAAAAAGAAGATAGAAAAATTTCTATGGCTACAATTTATAACACCTTAAAACAATTTACCTCATTAGGATTAATTAGAGAAATAGTTGTTGATCAAAATAAATCACTTTATTGTAATAATAATAAATCTCATTATCATTTGTATATTGAAGATGAAGGTAAGATTCATGATATACCTACAAAAAATATTAACCTTGATATACCTTCTATTCCTGCTTGTCTCTCATTGCATAATATTGATGTTATTGTCAGAGTTAGATCTCTTAAAGAAGATCAAAAAAAGAATTAAATTGTTATGCACAACATAAAGTTGTGGTCTCCAAATAATAAAAAAACAAACCTCCACAAGTTTATTAATCAACTAGATAAAAGTTTAAATATAAAAAATTATACAGACTTGCATAACTGGAGCATAAAACATAAAAATGAATTTTGGACTAATGTATGGGATTTTACAAATTTTGTTGGTGAAAAAAAAGGTAAAATTTTTAAATCAGCACCTGAATTTACTAATAATAAATTTTTTGATGAATGTAAGATAAATTATGCTGAAAATTGTTTAACAAGAGATGATGATGATGATGCAATAATATTTCATTCTGAAAAAAAAATTAAAAGAAATTACTCTTGGAGAGAGTTAAAAAGTGCAGTTTTGAAATTTGCAAATTATTTAAAAAATAATAACATTGAAAAAAATGATAGGATCGCTGCTATACTTCCTAATGTACCTGAAACTGTAATTTCATTTTTATCTACAGCACAATTAGGTGCTATTTGGTCATCATGTTCATCAGATTTTGGTAAAAAAGCAATTATAGATAGATTTAAACAAATTGAACCAAAAGTATTATTATTTTCAGATTATTATTTTTATAACAATAAAAAAGTTGATACGACAAAAATTATAAAAGATATTGTATATAATATCCCAAGTATAGAAAAAATTATTTTGATACCATATGAATTTAATGAAAAAGATTATCAATTAGATTTTGAATACGATAATTTGTGTAAGATTTTACAACAAGAAATTGCGTATAGTAAATTTGAAAAGTTTAATTTTAATCACCCACTGTATATTCTTTATTCGAGTGGAACTACTGGAGTACCAAAATGTATTGTTCACAGTTCTGGTGGAGCGCTAATACAACATAAAAAAGAACATGTACTACATTGTGATATTAATGAAAAAGATAGAGTTTTTTATTTTACTACTTGTGGTTGGATGATGTGGAATTGGTTAGTTTCTGCTTTGGCGTCAAAAGCAACAATAATTTTATATGATGGATCCCCTTTTATTCCCGATAATAAACATCTTTTTGAAATAGCAGAAGAAGAAGGCATTAATTTTTTTGGCACTGGTGCAAAGTATTTAGATACTTTAAAAAATAATAAAATTAAAATTAAAGAAAGTTTTAAATTAAATAGTTTAAATACGCTAGCTTCAACAGGATCTCCTTTGGTTAATGAATCATTTGAATACGTTTATGAAAATATCAAATCAAATATTCATCTTGAATCTATAAGTGGTGGTACTGATTTAGTTTCGTGTTTTGTTACCGGTAATCCGTTAATGGATGTCTATAGTGGAGAAATTCAGTGTAAAGCTCTTGGAATGGATGTTGATGTATTTGATGAAAAAGGAAATTCAATCGAAAATCAAAAAGGGGAACTAGTATGTAAATCATCTTTTCCATCAATGCCATTATATTTTTGGAACGATCCTGATAATAAAAAATATTTTAATTCTTATTTTGGTAAATATAAAAACATTTGGTATCATGGAGATTATATTGAAAAAACTATAAATGGTGGTTATGTAATTTATGGTCGATCAGATGCAACTCTAAATTCTGGAGGAGTAAGGATAGGCACTGCAGAAATTTATAGAGTAATTGAAAATATTAGAGAAGTTCAGGAAGCAGTTGCAGTGGAATATAAATTAAAAAATGATACAAAAATTATATTATTTGTTGTCTTGAATAATAATTATGAATTTAATGAAAATTTAAGATCTAAAATCATAAATGAAATAAAAATTAATCTTTCTTACAAGCATATACCCTCACTAATATATGCTGTTAATGAAATACCTAGAACTAGAAGTGGTAAAATAGTTGAAATTTTAATTAAAAAATTAATTAATGGTGAAAGTATTGAAAATGAAGAATCATTAGCCAATCCAGAATGTTTAAAAGAATTTGAATTAGTATATAAAAACTTAAAGAATAATTATGCCAAATAGAGTTATAGTCAGTAAACTAGGTGGTCCAGAAGTTTTAAAATACGAAAACTATGATTTGCCTAAAAATGTTGAAGAAAATATGGTCAGAATTAACCAAACTTCAATTGGTATTAACTACATAGATACGTATCATAGAACAGGAATATACCCGTTACCTATAGAAATCCCTTTTTGTTTAGGGGTAGAAGCAGCAGGAGATGTAATAGAAATTGGAGATAATGTATCGAACTTAAAAGTTGGTGATAGAGTAGCTTACTCCTTTAGCCCTCCAATTGGTGCTTATTGCGAAGTGAGAGATTTTGATGCTCAAAGAGTTGTAAAATTACCAGAATATATTTCAAATGATGAAGCTGCTTCAATATTATTGCAGGGAATGACCGTCGAATACCTTTTTGAAAGGTTGTATAAATTACAAAAAGATGAAGTTTTTTTATTTCATGCAGCTGCTGGAGGTGTTGGCTTAATTGCTAGTCAATGGGCAAAATCCATAGGAGCTAAAATGATAGGTACTGTTAGTACTGATGAAAAAGCATCATTAGCAAAAGAAAACGGATGTGAATTCACAATTAATTATAAACAAGAGGATGTTCATAGTAATGTTTTAAAATTAACAAACGATGAGGGAGTTAATGTGGTTTATGATGGAGTAGGTAAAGATACGTTTGATATATCTTTGCAATGCTTAAAATTTAGAGGGCTAATGGTATCTTTCGGACAATCTTCCGGAATGATAAATGATGTCAATCTTCATAGTACATTTAATCCTAAAAGTTTATATTATACTAGACCAACATTAATGCATTATATTCGCAATTCAGAAGAGCTCACAGAATGTAGTAACAAATTGTTTTTAAAAATTAAAAATAAAGAAATTAAGCCTAATATTTTCAAAAAATTTAAATTATCAGAAGCCAGTGAGGCTCATGAGTTGATTCAATCAAGGAATTCTGTAGGGTCAATAATTCTATGCCCCTAGATTAGTGGCATCCCCTAGGAGAGTCGAACTCCTCTTTTCAGGATGAAAACCTGATGTCCTAACCGATAGACGAAGGGGACACGTGTTTGGTATATAGTAGATATTTTGATTTTTTTCAAATTATTTAATTGATTACTTTCACATCATGGATCAGTATTTGGGGCATCTGATTACTTGAGAAGTTATCTTTTTTAATAGAACACAAAATATGAAATTTAAATTTATTAAACTTCAGAAGATAATCACCAATAAGGGTATTCATAGAGTTGAATGAGATACCTTTTAAATTTTCACCTACATCATTTTTAAAAAAAATTAAAATATGTTTATTTTTTACAATTTTAACCTGATCAATTACTATATCTTTGATTAAAAATTGAGGTTCTTCATTACCTTTGCCGTGAGGTTCTAATAATTCTAAATTATCTAAAAAATCTTTGTTTATTTGATTTACAGAAATTTCACTATCATAAAATATTTTTTTTTCAAAAAAATTATCATGATAAGAATCAAATTTTTTAACTAAGAATTTATCTATTTTATCTAATTTTTTTTTATTTATTTTTAAACCAACTGCCATTTTATGACCACCCCCATCTTCTATTAAATCATTAGCCTTAAGCTCAAGGACAATACTTCCAATATCAATTTGATCTATTGATCTGCCTGAGCCAGTTCCAATATTATTAATAAAAGAAAATACAAATGTTGGCTTGTTATAAAGAGCTACTATTTTACTGGCAACTATACCTAGAACACCTTGGTGCCAATTCTCTTTATAAACAATAATAAATTTTTTATTTTCTTGATCTTTTATTTGCTCAATTGCTTCATTGAATATATTTTGCTCAATTAATTTTCTTTTTTCATTAATTAAAAATAGTTTTCTAGAAATAGTTTCTATTTCAGAATCATCATTTGATATAAGAAGTCTGGAGGATAAAGAAGAGTCATCAATTCTACTCGCAGCATTAATTTGTGGTCCTAAGACAAAACCAATATCTTTAGCTAAAGGTTCATGATTAATATTAGAGTTATCTAATATTTTAGTTATTGATTTATTTTTTCGATTTCTAATGAGCTCCAAACCTTTACTGACAATTGATCTATTGTAATTGTTAATATTAACAATATCACAAATTGTTCCAACAGCAACTAAGTCTAAATATGACATCAAATTTGGTTCTTTTATATTTGGAAATAATTTTAATTCTCTAATTTGCTTTCTTAAGCCCATTAAAAAAAGAAAGGTTACTGCTACTGCAGCAAAGTCTTTATAATCATTGTTTTCATCAAATCTATTTGGGTTAATTATAGAATGAACTTTTGGCAGTTTAAATTCACTTAAATGATGATCTATAACTATAACTTCAATATCATTGTAATATGGCAAATCAATCGAGTTAAATGCTGATGTACCACAATCCAGTGTAAACAAAAGTGTAATTTTTTCATTAAGCATTTCATTCATAAGCCTAACATTTGGACCATAACCCTCCGATAATCTATGCGGAATTTTACAAATAATATTATTGGTAAAATTATTTAAAAATTTATATAAAATTGAAGCAGAAGTAGATCCATCAACATCATAATCAGCGATTATTCCAATCTTTTCATTATTTTTTAAAGCCTCAATACATCTTTCAATTCCTTTTTTCATATCTTTAAGTTCAAAAGGATCCGGAAGATTATTTAAAAGATTGGGATTTATATAGTTATCATAATTTTCTTCGAAGACACCTCTTGAAATTAGAAGTTTTGAAAAAATTTCAGATATTGATTTTTTTTGTGAAAGAGCTTGTATGTGCTTAAAGTCTATTTGCTTTTCTTCCCAAAATTTCTCAGATAGTGATTTTTCAATATTCACATTAATTAATTATCATGAATAGCAAGAACAGTAATTTTTTCTTTTACAAATTCTAAACCTTCAATTTTATTAATTACATTACTTAATTTTTCTTTCTGAATATTATGCGTAGTTATTATAATAGGTATAGGTTTATCTGCTTCCGAACCCTCAGGAAGTTGAAGTATTTTTTTAACAGATATATCAAAATCACTAAAATAATTAGTAATTGATGAAAGAACTCCTGGTTTATCTTCTGTCATTATTCTTAGGTAATAGCTATTAATTACATTTTCTGCTGAATATTTTTCAAAGCTTTGTAGCTTATCAATTTGAAAACCCAAATTATCAAATTTTTCATTCTGAGATATATCATATAAATCAGACAAGACAGAGCTGGCAGTTGGCTTCCCACCTGCTCCTTCACCCTCTAAAAATAAATTTTCTAGATGTATAGTTTCAATATTAATCGCATTAAGAGCATTATCAACACTAGCTAAGGGATTATCCATTGAAACTAATTTTGGTAAAGTAAAGTTTGAAATCATTCCTTCAATTATACAAGCTTCAGATATTAATTTTATCTTATACCCTAATTTTTCAGCAAAATTAATATCTTCAATTTTAATATTTGAGATTCCTTCAATATAATTATTATTAAAGTTTAAATTTGATTTAAAACATAGAGTTGATAATATTGTTAACTTGTGTGCTGCATCATATCCACCAATATCTAATTTTGATTCCTGATCAGAAGTAAATCCTTTATCTTTAGCAATATTAAGAACTGCATCAAAGGACAAATTATCTTGTTGCATTTTTGTTAAAATGTAATTTGTGGTTCCATTTAAAATTCCAGATATTTTATTAATTCTATCTAAACTAATAGAATTTTTTATTGTTTTTATGATTGGAATACCACCTGCAACAGCAGCTTCATATGATAAAGCTAGTGAGTGCGTATTAGCTAATTCGAATAATTCTTTTCCGTGATTAGCTATTAAAGCTTTATTCCCTGTTACAACATGTTTTTTATTTTTTAATGCTGTTTCAATTATTTCATAACTAATTCCTTTTTCTTCACCAATTAATTCAATAATTACGTTGCAATTATCATCTTTAGACATTTCTCTTGGATCATCATACCAAGTATAATTTGATATATTAAAATTTCTTTTTTTATTTTTTGTTCTTGCAGATATTCCAACGATATTTAATTCGACATCTGTTTTATCAAAGAAATAATTTTTATTTTCTTCTATTGTCTCAACTAGTGCTGACCCAACGTTTCCCAATCCCGCTATACCAATATTAAGTTTACTCATAACTAAATTTAACTTTTATAATCATTAATACATTTATCTATATCTTTTTTATCAGTATTAGAGATACTACAATAATCTAATAATTCTTCATCATTTAATTTTGTGTCTTTAAAATCAGGGACACTATCAATATCAGGATAACCGCATGAAACGATGAAAAGAAATAGAGGAAAAACTATAAAATATTTAATCATAATAAAGATACTGTTTCTTCAATATTTTCTGCAATATTAAAACATTGTACTGCTTGACCTGCAGCACCTTTGATTAAGTTATCTATTGCACTGACTATAATCAGCTTATCATCACTATAATGATCAAAAACTTTAATTTTACAATAATTAGAATTTTGAATAGAAAAAAAATCAAGAGTTTCATCATTTTTAATATATTTTAGAAAAGGATTAATTTTATCTAATTCTTTTAATAGGTTTATAATATCAGTTTTTTTTATATTATTATTTAGATCACAATAAATTGTAGAAATCATACCTCTAAAATTAGGTAATATATGGGGATTAAATGAAAACATTACATCATTTTCTGGACTATGTTTATTAAGTTCTTGTTTGATTTCTGCAATATGTCTGTGATTATTTGTATTATAATTGTAAAAATTATAATCATTTTTTGATTTCATTTTATTGAAATCAAATTTCTTTCCAGCTCCACTATAACCTGATTTAGAATCAATAATTATATTCTTGGTATCAATTAATTTATTTTTTACTAAAGGTATTAATGGTAATAAAATAGAAGTGGGATAACATCCAGGGACCGCTATATTTTTTGATTTTTCTATTTTATCTCTATATATTTCAACGAGACCATATATAAAATTGTTTAAATACTCTTTGCACTCATGTCCATCGCCATAGTTTTCTTTATATACATCAAAATTATCTAGTCTAAAGTCAGCTGATAAATCTATAATATTAATTTTATTAAAATATTTTTTTACATATTTATTAGATACAGCGTGAGGTAAAGCTAAAAAAACATAATCACTATCTTCAGTATTAAAACTATTATTTGGTCTTAAAAGAGGTAGTTGATTATACTCTTGTGTATTATCAATATTATTTAGATAACTGTCATGAATAGTTTCTGATCCTAGAAAATTTATATCTACGTTAGAATGATTTGATAGAATTTTTACTAACTCCATTCCAACATAGCCGGTTGAGCCTAAAACGGCCACTTTAATCTTATTTTTCATGAAAATTTATCTCTTAGAGAATTGGTAACTTCGTCTGGCTTTAGCTAAACCAGCTTTTTTTCTTTCAACAACTCTTGGATCTCTCGTAAGAAAGCCAACTTTTTTGAGAGGTGGTCTATTTGACTGATCGTATAAGCTTAATGCTTTACTTATACCATGTCTTATAGCACCTGCTTGACCAGAAAGACCGCCGCCTTTAACTGAAGCCATAATCTCATAAGAATTATCGGCTTTAACGATATCCAAAGGCTGGTTAACTATCATTTGAAGTACTGGTCTTGAAAAGTATTTATCTAAAGGTTTACCATTAATTTTAATTTCACCACTACCTCTTTTTAACCAAACTCTAGCAATAGAATTTTTTCTTTTTCCAGTAGCGTATGCTCTTTCTTTATTATCTAAAATATTATCGGTTTGATTTTCTTGATTTTCCATAGTTAGATTTTATTTTTAATATTCATTGATTCTATATCGATGATTTGAGGGTTTTGGGCTTCATGCTTATGATTTTCATCTCTATATATCTTGCAATTTGATAATTGTTGTCTTCCTAAGGGTCCTCTTGGAATCATTCTTTTAATTGCAAGTTTAATCATTTCATCAGATTTGTTTTTTTCCTTCATTTTATTAGGAGTTGTCTCTTTTATTCCTCCTGGATATCCAGTGTGTCTGTAATAGATTTTATTATCAGCTTTTTTACCTTTTAGATGAATTTTATCAGAGTTGATTATAATTAAATTATCGCCACAGTCTTGGTTAGGGGTATATTCGGGCTTATTTTTTCCTCTTAGGATATTTGCAGAAATTACAGCAAGTCTTCCTAAAACTGCATCTTTAGCGTCAATTAAAACCCACTTTTTCTTAATATCACTTTTTTTAAGAGAGAATGTTTTCATCGCGTGCCCAAATACATATATTGAAAAATTAAGTCAATAATTTAATAAAAAAAACCCTCTATTTAGAGGGTTTTTTAATATTATTTAAATATTTAATTATGCAGTAGCTGAGTCTTTAGCAGCAGCATTCCAGATAATTAAACCGAATAAGATTTTATTTATAAAATCTGCAAGGTTATAAATCCAGTTTAGAGTATCAGCATCAACTGAACCCATCATTAAACCGAATACATATCCAAGAGGATAAATTGCCCATCCAACTAATACAATTAATCTCATTGCATTAAATGCAGATGTTACCGATTCTTTAGTTGTAGCAGCTTGACTTGCTTCACCTCGGAAAATTTCCCAAATGATTACAGCCCAACCGATCATACCAATGATGAAACCAAGTAATACTGAAATATGACCTGCTTCTCCAAGATATCCACCAACAATCATAACAAGTGTACCAATGAGCAATCTGTAGAAAGCACCACTAGATACAGCTGCTCCGGCAGCAACTAGAATTAAGAAGAATTCAACCATTTGAAGTGGTACAGTTAGTATCCAGTCAATATATCTATATACTGTTGGCGACTCACCTGTAGCAACCCAAAAGTCTCTCATATACATGTAGTGTACAGCAGCTATAAAAGTAATTAGCCCTGCAACAACCATTGAAGTTCTCCACTTGGAAGAAACTCTCATACCTTCGTAAAAGAAGAAAATAGTAGATGCCCACATTCCAATTGATACAATCCAGAATGTAATACCTACGAAATCACCTTCACCCAAGAAGGTATCGGCAGCAAAAGCTGGTACAGCAATAAAAGCTATAGTCGCAGCAATGATACCTAATAGACTAGTCTTATTTAACATAAAAACTCCTTATAGTTTGTTTCCTTACTAATAAGATGAGGTTCATATATTTGAATTGACGAACAAATAAAACATTAAAAATAACTTTTTTTTTCTTATTTTTTGTATAAATTTTTAATATAAATTACTGAAATATATGTATTTTTTTTTATATAAATATTATTAATATTTGTTTTTCAACAATAATCTCATTTTATTAAGAATCTGTTTAATATTTTCAACATTATTTAGATACTGGTAATCTATCGTTGTTTTATCTTTTTTAATATCCGACTTGATCTTAGAATTTAATATTTTCTCTGCTAATTTTATTGAATAATTCTGACTATCTCCTTCATAAAGAATTTTTTTTAGTTTTTGAAGTTTTTTAACATTTTCCATATTAAAGTATCTAGTTCCACCTTTACTTTTTGTTGAAATACCTTCTATTCTGTATTTGTTTGTTTTTGGATCAACAGAATCCCAATATCTAATTTTATGCTCTTCTATTTGTAACAACTTTGAAACTTCAGAAATATTCAAATATTTTTTATTAATCATTAATATTATTATTAATATACTTTAATAATATTTTGCTGGCTTTAAAAGTTATAACATTTCTACTAGAAATATTGAATTCTTCTTTAGTTTTTGGATTTCTTCCAATTCTACTATTCTTTTTATTAAGTTTAAAAGTACCAAAGTTATGTATTTTAACCTTTTTATCTAATTGCAGACCTTCAATAATTATATCAACAATATCATTTACAATATCTAGACATAGCTTTCTATTAAAGCCAAATTCACTTTTCATTGCATCAGCAATTTCATCTCTAGATATATTATGCTTATCCATTATATATTTTTTATAGACTTTATAATTTGTTTATTAAGATCATTAGTAATAAAATTATGACACTGTTTCAATGCATAACTAAAAGCAACGGGGTTAGCATTGCCATGACTTTTAACTGAAATACCATTTAAGCCTATCAAGGTAGCTCCATTATAAATATCTGGATTAACTTGATCTTTTAATTTTCTCAAATCTTTTTCAATTAATTTGTATGAAATTTTATTAATTAAAGATTTATTAAAAATTTCTCTTAAATTAGACGTTATAAAGTTTGAAATACCTTCTGCAGATTTAAGCATTATGTTTCCAGAGTAACCATCAGAAACAATGATATCGCAATCACCAGATGTTATTTTATTAGGTTCTATAAAGCCTATAAAATGTTCTTTTAAAAAACTGGATAGAATTAAATCTGCTGCAACCTGAAGAAATTCCAAACCTTTATTATTCTCTGTTCCAATATTTAAAATACCTATTTTTGGTTTTTTATTTTTATTTATTATCGAATAATAACAATAACCCATCAATGCAAATTGAAACAAGTTTGATCCACTAACTAAAACGTTTGCACCTAAATCTAGCATAAGTGAGTAATTTTTTTTGTTTGGGACTAAAGAGCAAATAGCCGGTCTATCAATACCTTCAATCATTCCCATATGAAGTCTTGAAAGAATCATAATAGCTGCAGTGCTTCCAGATGATACAAAACCTGATTTCTCATTTTTTTTTGCAAACTCCAATCCTTTATAAATACTACTATTTTTTTTTGATCTCAGAATAGTGTTAACATTATCTTCATCAGAAATAATATCTTCTGTGTTTACAATTTCAAAATTAAAAATATTTAAATTATTTTTTTTTATACTTTGATTAATTAATAACTCATCACCAAAAATAATGAATTTAGTATTTTTTTCTTTTTGAAGAAAAATTTCAACACCTTTTAAAACTTTGTAAGGACTGTTTTCCCCGCCCATTGCATCTACGGCAATTGCTACTTGCCCTTCAGACATTACTTAATTATTTTCTTTTGATTTTTTTTTGAGAATTTCTCGACCTTTGTACATACCTGTAGAAAGATCGATCTTATGAGATAATCTTGGTTCACCAGAGTCCTTATCCAAAACAACATTTAATCTTTTAAGAGAGTCATGGGATCTTCTCATATTTCTTTTTGATACACTAGTTTTTCTTTTAGGAACGGCCATTTTTTCCAATTATTAGTTTTTAGAATTAATTCAAGATAAAATTGCAATATTTGTACAGAATTTTGACATCTTAGTTTGAAGAATTGATAAATTCTACAAATTTATGATTAAATTTTCTAGAAACTTTAACATAATCCTCATTTTTAATTATGTCTGTTATTTTAAGATATTCCATAAATGAATCATTTTTATAAAGATTATTATCATCTGGAAATTTTTTTACTCTAAAATAAAATTTTTTTACGTAAGATTTAACATACTTTCCAATAGATATATCTCCAATACCCTTAGCTCTTAGAGATTCATCTAAATCAGAGATAAATAAAGATACCAATTCATCATTTACTTTCAAATAAAGGTTTCTATTAAATTCTAATAGATTTCTACGAATAAACATAATTAAAAAAATAGAGACAATTTCAAAAGATGTTTTATAATTTCTTTCTTTAAAAAAATTGTTTTCATTTAAAAATATATTACTCTCAGATATTATTTTTTTGTATTGCTTTGCTGCAATTATTTGCTCTTTATTTTCTTTTTTTTTAAAGTATTGTAAAATCATTAATGGTTAAAACATTTTTTTATATATGTATTTTTTTTATTTTAGCAAACTGTTCAAATAAAACGACGTATTCTGGAAAAATTTTAAATAATGAAGAATTAAATGATATTAATTTTACGAATAAAGAAAAATTAATTAGTACACTTGGCAACCCAAGCTACATTGATCCAATAGAAAATAAATTTTTTTATTTTTCAGAAAAAAGTCAAAAAAAGTCAATCTTTAAAAAAGAAATAAAATATAGCTATGTTTTTGTTTTTAAATTGAATGAAAATGAAGAAATAATTGAAACAAAAGTATTTAACACAAAAGATATTGATAATATAAAATTTTCAGATGATAAAACATCCAACCAGATTGTAAAAAGAGGTTTGCTAGAAAAAATATTTGGGGGTGTTGGAACTCAAAAAGAATTACCAACAACCCCTTAATTTTATAAAGATATTGCAGCTAAAAGTAAAAGTGCAACAATATTTGTAATTTTGATCATTGGATTAACTGCAGGACCTGCAGTATCTTTATAGGGATCACCAACAGTATCACCTGTTACAGCAGCTTTGTGTGCTTCACTACCTTTACCTCCATGATTACCATCTTCAATATATTTTTTTGCGTTATCCCATGCTCCACCACCTGCAGTCATACTTATAGCAACAAATAAACCAGTTATAATCACACCAAGTAATAGTGCTCCTAAACATGATAAAGCTGCTGCTTGACCAGCTATAAATAATATAACGAAATAGACAACAATAGGTGATAATACAGGTAACATTGATGGTACAATCATCTCTTTAATTGCAGACTTTGTTAGTATATCAACACACGTACCATATTCCGGCTTACCCTTGCCTTCCATGATACCGGGAATCTCTTTAAACTGTCTTCTTACTTCTAAAACTACTGAGCCAGCTGCTCTACCAACTGCAGTCATACTTAAAGCACCAAATAAGAAAGGTAGGAGTCCTCCTAGCAATAGGCCAACAACTACGTAAGGATTGGATAAATCAAAAGAAACTTCTATTCCATATAAAGGACTTCCTGGATCTTTAGCAAAATGATCAAGATCTTCTGTATAAGCTGCAAATAGAACTAACGCACCTAAACCTGCTGATCCTATTGCATAACCCTTGGTCACAGCTTTAGTTGTATTACCAACTGCATCAAGTGCATCAGTTGTCTTTCTTACATTCTCATCTAAGTTTGACATTTCTGCAATGCCCCCTGCATTATCTGTTACAGGTCCGTATGCGTCTAGAGCAACAACCATACCAGCTAAGGCTAACATAGTTGTAACAGCAATAGCTATACCAAATAAACCAGCTAGTGAATAAGTGGATATAATACCGGCCACAATAATTAAAGCTGGCAAAGCAGTTGCTTCCAAGCTTATTGCAAGACCTTGTATTACATTTGTTCCATGGCCAGTTGTAGATGATTGAGCAATACTTTGAACTGGTCTGTAATTTGTACCTGTATAGTATTCAGTTACCCATATGATTAAGCCTGTTATAATCAGACCTAGTAAACCACATATAAAAAGTGACATTCCAGTAAATTGTGTAGATGTACCCTCAACAACTAAATCGGTATTTAAGCCTACTATATAATCAGTTACAAAATATAATAATATTGCTGATAAAATAGCAGAAACGGCAAAACCTCTGTAAAGAGCTGCCATGATATTATTATTTTTTCCAAGCTTAACAAAATAAGTACCAATTATACTAGTTAGAGCACAAACTCCTGCAATAGCTAAAGGGAAAATCATCATTGTATAGGAATTTTCTATAAAAAAAATAGAAGCTAAAACCATTGTTGCCACAACTGTAACAACGTAAGTTTCAAAAAGATCTGCAGCCATACCTGCACAATCACCAACGTTATCACCAACGTTGTCAGCAATAACAGCGGGATTTCGTGGGTCATCTTCAGGGATACCAGCTTCTACTTTACCTACTAAATCTGCACCAACATCAGCACCCTTGGTAAAAATACCACCGCCTAATCTTGCAAATATTGAAATTAATGAAGCGCCAAATCCTAAAGAAACTAAAGGAGCTACAATCTCTCTACCAGGAAATGAACCAGAGTTGTGCAAAACAAAATAAAAAATTGCAATAGAAAGTAATGCAAATCCAGCAACAAGCATACCAGTGACAGCACCTGCTTTAAAAGATACTGATAAACCTTCAGCTAAGCTATTACTTGCAGCATGTGTTGTCCGAACATTAGATCTAACCGATATATTCATTCCAACATAACCCGCAGCACCAGAAAAAAAAGCACCAATTAAAAAACCAATTCCTGATGCTAAATCAAACACAATCCATATGAGCGCAAAAATAACAACACCTACTATCGCGATTGTCATGTACTGTCTGTTTAAATAAGCTCTAGCTCCCTCTTGAATTGCGCCAGCAATTTCTTGCATTTTATCATTTCCAGAACCAAGTGATAAAATTTGCCTAGATGTAACTAGACCATATAATACGGCTGCTAGACCGCATAAAACAATTAATACCTGCAGTGTTGTCATTGAAAACTCCTTAAAATTTTGGGTGATATGTCAGAAACTATAGAAAAAATCAAGTTTTTAGGAGAAATGATCAAATTTCTTCATGTTCTTCATATCTAAATGTGAATCGAAATGAATTCCTTTTTCATTAATAATTTTACCCACACACGAAATTTTAACATTATTTTTATTAGCAATACTAAAAATTTTATTTCTATTTTTTTGACTAGATATAATTATCAACCCATAATCATCACCAGCATTTAAAAGGTTTTCTATTCTAAATTTATGATCAAGATTAATAAATTTTTTGGTCTTAACACTTAGTGGAATTTTATTTACACTAATTAATGCACCAAATTTACCATTTAACATATTAGTTAAATCTCCAATCAACCCATCAGAAATATCTTTCATTGAATTAACATAATTTGAAATCAATGGTCCAAGTTTACAAGGTATGGGATATAAATATTTTTTAATAAAATATTGATTCAAGTTTATATTTGATGAATTTTTTTTTTTTAAAATTTCTAAACCAATTTTAGACTCACCAATATTACCTGTTATTAAAATATCATCATGTAAATTAAATTTATTTTGAAATATTTCTAATTTCTTTTTTATAGATCCAAAAAAAGTTGAAGAAACAATCAGTTTATTTGATTTTGATAAATCGCCACCCAAAAGATAAAATCCATATTTATGTTGTATTTTCTTTAATTGATTTGAAAATGAATTAAGCCAATTTTCATTGATGTAATTTGGTAAATGTAAATTCAAAAGATAAGAATGAGGAACTGCTCCCATTGCAAATATGTCAGATAAATTTACAGTTGTAATTTTTTGAGCTATTGACTTAGGGTCATCATTAGAGAAAAAATCTATATTCTCAGAAATACTATCAGTTGTTACAGTGATTTTATAATTTTTATTCTTTAAGTCTAAATATGCTCCATCGTTTTCAAAATCAAATGTTCCCTTATTTTTAAAATTTAATATTTTTAAATATTTATTAATTATTAATTTTTCAGATAAATTATTTTTTATTAATTTCATTTTTATCTATATATTTTTGAATTATAGCATTGATTAATTTAGTTTCTTTTTGAGACACAAGACTTTTACTAATATTCAAATAGTCATTAAGAACAATTTTAAATTTATTTTTATCAGTAATTTTTAATTCAGTAATAATTGCAAATATTAATGATTTTAAAATATTATCCCATTTTTCAAATCTACGATTGATATCAATAAAACCATTTAAATCTTCAGTGATATTTTTTTTATCAATATTATTTTTAAGACTAGAAAAAAGTTTATTTAAAAAATTTTTATTAAATTTAAGCTTAAATTCTTTTTTTTCATCAATTATAGCAATATTAGTGTCATAAAAATACTTTTGAAAATCTTCAATGCTCTCTAAAGAATATGTACTTATGAATTCATTCTGAAAAATATATTGCACAAATGCAAGTCTTGTTTGTGACTTGATGTAATTTTGCATTTTTTATTTTAGTAACTCTATGCAAGCTAAGGCAGCTTCTTTACCTTTATTTTTTTGATTAACATCACTTCTTATTATTGCTTGCTCTAAATCATAACATGTTAAGATACCAAAACCAATTGGAACATTAAACTCAACAGATAGATCCATAATTTTTCTAGAAGTTTCATTAGCAATAACTTCGAAATGATATGTGTCACCTTTAATGATACATCCTAAAGAAATAAATCCTTTAAAATTGTCTATATTTTTTTTTATTAAATAGGGAATTTCAAAACAACCTGGTGCATTAATAATTTCATACTCATAATCATTTTCTTTAAGCGTTTTGCTTGCACCCAATTCAAGGTTTTTCGATATTTCTTTATAATAATTTGCGGAAACTATTAGAACTTTATTATTCATATTTTTCTCTGATCAACTATTTCAATATTAAATCCATCCAAGGCAATAATTCTTTTCTTAGTATTTGTTAATAATATAATTTTATTTATTTGAAGTAATGATAAAATCTGAGCACCTACACCATATTCTCTTAATTCTAATTTATTTTTTGATCTTTTTCTTTTATTAAAAGTTTTGAATATATTTGGTGACATATCACTATTTATTAAAACTATAGCTCCTGATCCATTCTTCTCTATAAGCTGAAAGGCAGACTTAATTTCACTTCCAAAAATATTTTTTTCCTCAAATATATCCTTTGTGACATCTAATCTGTGCATTCTAACAAGCACAGGTTGCTTTACATCACTTAAATTTTTTACTAGAGCGTAATGCTTTTCACCAGAAATAGTATTTTGAAATACTTTTAGAGTAAATTTTGACCCCATCTCACTTTCAAATGGCCTTTCGGAGATCTGTTCGACAATTTTAGTTTTTTTAAGTCTAAACTTAATTAAATCACTAACCGTTCCTACTTTCAAATTATGTAATTTTGCAAACTTGATTATTTCTGGTAATCTCGCCATAGATCCATCGTCGCTCATAATTTCACAAATAACGCCAGAAGGATTCAGATCTGCTAGTTTTGAAATATCAACTGCTGCTTCTGTATGACCGGCACGTACTAATACTCCACCATCCCAAGCCATAAGAGGAAAAACATGCCCAGGATAAACAAGATCGTTTTTGTTTCTATTATTGTTCACAGCTACTGATATAGTATGAGCTCTATCAGCTGCAGATATTCCAGTAGTCACTCCTTCTTTTGCCTCAATAGAAACAGTAAATGCAGTTAAATCATTTTTAATGTTACTTGGATTCATTAAGGGAAGTTCCAATTCTTCTATTCTTTCCTTAGTCAAAGCTAAACAAATTAATCCTCTTCCATGTTTTGCCATAAAATTAATAGCTTGCGGATTAGCATATTGAGCGGGAATTATTAAATCACCTTCATTTTCTCTATCAGGATCATCAACAAGAATATACATTTTTCCATTTTTTGCATCTTCAATGATATCTTCAATAGAAGATAGATACTCTTCAATGTTATCTTTATTCATTGTTAAGAATAAAACGTGCAAGATAATCAAATTCAATATTAACTTGATCACTTTTATTTAAATATTTTAAATTAGTATGATTAAATGTATGGTCTATAACAGAAATCATAAATGTATTATTTTCTACTTTTGCTACTGTTAAAGAAATACCATTTATTGAAATAGATCCCTTTTCTACAATAAACCTGTTGTTCTTATTAAATTTTTTTTCAAAATGATATTCCCAACTATTTTCAAGTTTTAAAATTTCACTGACAATAGTTGTGGTATCAACATGACCATAAACAAAGTGGCCACTGATTTCATCACCAATCAGAAGTGATTTTTCTAAATTAATTTTTTCATTTTTTAAAATAGAATTAGCTAGATTTGTTCTTTGCAAGGTTTCTTCTCCTATGTTCACATCAAAGCTAAATGAATTGTTATTTGATGAAGTTATATTTTTTGCTGTAAGACAAACTCCATTACAAGAAATTGAAGAACCTTCCTTGCAATTACTCAAATCAAGATTTGTAGATATTTGGTAAAGCCCCACATCTCTTTTTACTATTGTTCCTAAATCTTGAATAATACCTGTAAACATTAATTTACCTGATAGTTTGTATATATGTCGTCTTCGAATTTTTTTCTCTCATTTAAAGATAAATTTAAATGACTAAGTTTTTTTCCAATAATTGCTGGTTTACCATGTTTTCCTATAATAATTTTGGATTTAAATAAATGAATTTCGTCTACTAAATTATTATTTAACAATTCTGTAAAAAAAATGCCCCCTGCTTCAACTAATAAATCTGATATTTTTAATGAGTATATTTTACTAAAAATATTTTTTAAATTTAGTTTTTTGTTTTTATTCAATTTACAAAAAATAATTTCACATCCTAATTTAATTAAATTTTCAGATTTTTTATTTTTTTTAGAAGTAAAGATAATTATTCTTTTTTTAGATATATCTTTCAACAATTTTGATTTCATTGGTATTTTTAGATTATTATCAATAATTATAACTGGAATATGTTGTTCTAAAGTTTTTTTAAATCTTATAGTTAATCTTGGATCATCTTTTATTATAGTTTTTGAAGTAGTTAAAATAGCTTGACTCATTGATCGTAATTTATGAGCATACTCTCTACTTGATTTATTAGATATCCATTTACTTCTATAATTATGCCATGCAATTTTTTCATCCGTAGAAGCTGCAATTTTAACTTTTGTGAATGGCTTTTTCTTTAAAACACTTTTAAAAAAAAATTTATTTAAATTGTATGTTCTATTTTTTTCTAAACCAACATTTACAATTACGTTATTTTTTTTTAATTTTTTAATACTTTTATAATTAGTTCTAACATCTGGATCAGCCGCAGATATAAATATTTCTTTAATTCCTGATCTTAATATTTGATCTGTGCATGATCCATCTTTTGAACTATGAAAACATGGTTCTAAAGTAACATACATTGAAGCTCCTTTAGCTTTATGGCCAGCTTTAGCTAGAGCTATTTCTTCGGCATGAGGCCTTCCAGATTTATTCGTTACAGCTTTAGAAATGATTTTTGAATTTTTTGCAATTACACAGCCCACAGTAGGGTTGGGGAAAGTTTTTCCAAATTTTTTTTTAGCAATGTCATGCGCTAAATTAATCATCTTTACATTTTGTTGAGACACTAAAAATTATTTATCTTCTAAATTACCTAAGAAATCTTCAAAATCTTTTGCTTCTCTAAAATTTTTGTAAACAGATGCAAATCTGACGTATGCTACCTGATCTAAATGCATTAAAGCTTCCATAATGTACTGACCGATAATATTAGATTTTATATCAGTTTCACCTGAGTTTTCTAATTTTCTTACAATAGCATTAACAATTTTTTCAATTTTTTCATTATCAACATTTCTTTTTCTCAAAGCTAAAGAAAGAGATCGATACATTTTATCTCTATCAAAATTTTCTTTTTGACCGTTACTTTTCATTACAACCAAATCTCTTAACTGAATTCTTTCAAAAGTTGTGAATCTAGAGCCGCAAGCATCACAAACTCTTCTTCTTCTTATAGCTGTATTATCTTCTGTAGGTCTTGAGTCTTTTACTTGTGTATCTTCATTACTACAGAAGGGGCATCTCATTTAAAATGCCTCACTATAAATTGGATATTTTTTGCAAAGCTCAATTACATCTTTTCTTGTTTTATTAAAAACTACATTTCTCTCATTTTCTTCAAGTAAAAGACTATCCAAAATATCAGCAATCATATTTCCAACTTGTTCAAAATCTTTCTGATCAAAACCTCTCGTCGTAGCAGCTGCAGTCCCAAATCTAAGTCCACTAGTTATTTTTGGAGGATTAGGGTCATATGGAATTGCATTTTTGTTACATGCCAATCCAACTTCTTCTAAAATTTTTTCAGCTTTGTCACCAGTTAAACCTTTTGGTGTCAAGTCTAACCAAACTATATGTGAATCTGTGCCTCCTGTAACAATTCTAAATCCTCTATCAACTAAAGTTTTTGCCATAACTTTAGCACTAGCAATTACATTTTTAATATATTCTTCGAATTCAGGTTTAAGTGCTTCACCAAAGCAAACAGCTCTAGCTGCAATTACATGCATTAGTGGACCACCTTGTAATCCGGGGAAAACAGCAGAATTAATTTTTTTATATAAATCTTCATGATTAGTTAAAATCATTGCACTTCTTGCGCCTCTTAAAGTTTTGTGAGTTGTTGAAGTTACTACATGGGCATGCTCAATTGGATTTGGATATTGTTTACCAGCAACCAAACCAGAATAATGAGCCATATCAACTAAAAAATATGCTCCTACTTTATCAGCTATTTCTCTAAATTTTTTCCAATCTATTGTTCTAGGATAAGCGGATGCTCCCGCTATTATCATTTTTGGTTTATGTTCTAAAGCTAAAGCTTCAACTTCATCATAATCAATTAAATCTTTATCATTGCCATCTTTTTTTACACCGTATTGAACAGCATTAAACCATTTACCAGATAGATTAGGTTTTGCTCCATGAGTTAAGTGACCGCCTGATGCAAGAGACATACCTAAAATAGTATCATGTGGTTGAAGTAACGCTAGAAAGACCGCTTGGTTTGCCTGTGCTCCACTATGCGGTTGTAGATTTGCAAATTTACAATTAAAAAGTTTTTTAACTCTTTCTAAAGCAATCTCTTCAGCTTGATCAACAAATTCACACCCACCATAATATCGTTTACCAGGATAACCTTCTGCATATTTATTTGTCATGACAGAGCCTTGAGCATTTAAAATTGATCTTGAAGCAATATTTTCAGATGCTATCAACTCTATTTGGTTTTGCTGTCTTTCTAGTTCACGGCTTAAAGTACCATAAACCTCTGGGTCTGCTTCTTTAATTCCTTTAGTAAACAAATCTGAAATCATAGTTTTTTAATCCTTCTTTTATGTCGTCCTGACTCAAACTTTGTAGAAAGAAAAGCCTGAACACTTTTTTTTGCCTCGCTAGTATTTATAAATCTACCTGGTAAAACAAGTACATTAGCATCATTGTGCTTTCTTATCAATCTTGCTATTTTTGAATTATTAGCAAGACCAGCCCTAATTCCTTTTTTTCTATTAGCAGCAATACTCATACCAACACCAGTTCCACAGATTAGAATACCAACGTTTTTCTTATTCTTAAGAACTTCTCTTGTTAATTTGTGTGCAAAATCAGGATAGTCAACACTCTTATCTGTCTTTGTTCCTAAATCATTAATTTTCGGAAAATTCTCTAACAATTTAGTTTTGAGATCAAATCCAGCATGATCTGAAGCAATGTATATATTCTTATTTTGCATAATAATTTTTGTGGTTATTTACATTAAAATGATGATATTGGCTAATATTGTATGAAAGAAAATAATTGGTTTGATCCATTTTATATTCAAAGTCATTTAAATGAAGAAGAAAGTAATATTCAGAAAAATGTTAGGGATTTTTGTAATAATGAACTGAAACCTTCAGTAGTTGAAAGAAACAGAAAAAATGAATTTGATCAAAGCCTATATCCAAAGTTTGGTTCACTTGGAGTTTTAGGGCAAACAGTTAAAACACACGGTGGTTCTGGTACATCAAATTTAGCGTATGGACTTGTAGCTTATGAATTTGAAAAAATAGATAGTAGCTATAGATCTTCAATATCGGTTCAATCTTCCCTCGTAATACATCCAATTAATGAATTTGGGTCGCAAGAACAAAAAGATAAATATCTTCCTCAATTAATTAAAGGAGAAAAAATTGGTTGCTTTGGTTTAACAGAGAGTGAGGCTGGCTCTGATCCTGCTTCAATGAAAACTTCATTTAAAAAAACTAAAGATGGATATATTTTAAATGGATCTAAAAACTGGATTACTAATGCACCAATCGCTGATATATTCATTATTTGGGCAATTGAAGAAAATAAAGATCACAAAAGTATCAAAGGTTTTATAATTGATAAAAATACTGAAGGATTAAATACTTCAAAAATAGAAAATAAAACGAGCTTGAAAATCAGTCCAACTGGGCAAATAATTTTAAATAATGTTTTTGTGCCAAGTAATTTGTGTTTAGAAAATACCAAAGGATGGAAATCAGTTTTTAGTTGTCTCAATAAAGCAAGATTTGGAATTAGCTGGGGAGTATTAGGTTCAGCATCTGAATGCTGGTTAATTGCAAAAGACTATGTAGAAAATAGAATTATGTTTAAAAAACCTTTAGCATCAAATCAATTAATTCAAAAAAAATTATCTGAAATGCAAATAGAGATAAATCTAGGACTGGCATCATGTCTTTTAAGCTCTAAAGCTTTAGATGAAGGAAAAGACATCATTAATGCTATTAGTATTTTAAAAAAAAATAACTGTAAAAAATCTTTAGACATAATTAGAAATGCTCGTGATATGCTTGGAGCAAATGGCTTATTAGAAGAATATCATATCATGAGACATTTAGTTAATTTAGAAACTGTTAAAACTTACGAAGGCGCAGAGGATATTCATTCATTAATTTTAGGAAAAAATCAGACTGGAATATCCAGTTTTTAAAAGTAATTTCTACTTTTAGAGGTTTGATTTACTAAATTTTGTTAATATTTAATACCATTAGAAATTGATACAAATACGATTTTTGTATAAATTTCAGATATTAATTCATATTATCTCGGGAGGACATATGAAAAAAAATTTAAAAAGACGTGAGTTTCTAAAGAAAGCCGGTGTAGCAGGTGCTGCTGCAGTTGGTGCTTCTACTTTAGCAGCTCCAGCAATAGCTGGCGGTCATCAAGAGTGGATCATTTGTAGTGCTTTTGGTAAAGCAGGATTACTTGGTCAAGCAATTCAAGCTTTTGGTGATAATATTAACAGATACTCTGATAAGCTAAAAATTAAAGTTTATCATTCTGGTGAACTTGTTCCAGGACTTGAATCACTTGATGCTGTTAGGTCTGGTGCAGCTCAAGCATCTTATGGTGCACCATACTATTGGACTAACGTATCTGATGCAATTGAGTTTGTTGCGACATGTCCATTTGGAATGAATGCAATGGAACAAAATGCATGGTGCTACTACGGTGGTGGTATTGAAGAAGCTGATAAAATTTATAACGCGCTTGGATTAAAGTTTTTACCAATGGGTAATACTGGTAACCAAATGGGCGGTTGGTTTAATAAAGAAATTAATACGCCTGCTGATTACCAAGGTTTAAAAATGAGAATGCCTGGATTGGGTGGCAGAACTATTGAAAAACTTGGTGCAACACCAGTATTATTAGCTGGACCAGATGTATTACCATCTCTATCTTCGGGTGCAGTAGATGCTGCTGAATGGATTTGTCCTGCTGCTGATTTAGGTGCAGGTCTTTATCAAGCTGCAAAATACTATTATGGACCAGGTTGGCATGAGCCTTCAACTCTATTAGATTTATCAATTGATTTAAAAGCATGGGAATCTCTTGATGACGATACTAGAGCTTTAGTTGACGATTTAACTAAATCTTTCAACATGACAGTATTTAGCCGTTTTCAAGCAATAAATGGACCAGCTTTGCAAAAACTAATCAATGAACATAATGTTGAGCTTAGAACATTTCCAGATGAAGTATTAATTGCACTTGGAAATGCAGCAGGTGAAGTAGTTTCTGAAAGAGGTTCTATTAATGCTGAAACTAAAGCTATAGCAAATCATTTATTAGGTTTTAGAAAAGTAATTAAAGAATGGTTTACTAAAGGTGAACAACAGTTCTCTAGAATAAGAGATTTACCTTTTAAATATCCTGATTCTGTATAAAAATTATCTAAAAGAGGACTTTTTCTTAAAAGTCCTCTTTAATTTATAAGTCTTGGTAACCAAGTTGCGATTTGAGGAAATACAAAAACTAGAGCTATAGATATCAATTGAATAAATATGTAAGGTATTACACCTTTATAAATATTAATAGTTTTAACTTCTTTCGCCGCAACTCCTCTTAAGAAGAATAATGAAAATCCAAATGGTGGTGTTAAAAAACTAGTTTGAAGATTCAATGATATTAATATTCCTAACCACAGTGGATCAGCTCCATTTGCAATTAAACCTGGTCCAACTAAAGGAATAACAACAAAAATAATTTCAATATAATCTAGAAAAAAACCAAGTAAAAAAATTGTAATCATTACAATAAATAAAGCTCCGTATTCACCACCAGGCATGTTTGTTAGAAAGTTACTAATCATGGCATCACCTTCAAATCCCCTGAAGACAAGCGAGAACATTGAAGCACCTAATAAAATTATAAATACAAATGAACTCATTTTGGCAGTGGTAATTGCTGCTTCAGAAACATTTTTAAAACTTAAATCTCTTCTAAAGAAAGCTAATAATGCAGCACCAGCTGCACCAACAGATGCTGATTCCGTCGGAGTCGCGACTCCTAGGAATATAGAACCTAAAACTGCTAAAATTAAAAAGATAGGAGGAATAACTTCAAATAATGCGTTTTTATAAATTAATGATTTAGGTTTATTAATTTTAGATATTGGTAAATCATTTGGTCTTAATCTAGCAACTATTAAAATATAAATAATAAACATAGCAACTAAAATCAAACCAGGGATTAATGCTCCAGCAAATAAATCAATTGCTGTAACTGGTAACGGGGCAAGATCTCCAGTCATTAAACCGGCCTCCTCATTCGCTCCTTGCAACATTTCAGCTAATAATATTAAAACAATTGAAGGAGGAATTATTTGCCCTAACGTACCAGAAGCACAAATTGTGCCTGTTGCGATTTTTTCATCATACCCTGCCTTAATCATAGTTGGCAATGCCAACATACCCATTGTCACGACAGTAGCACCAACAATACCAGTGGAAGCAGCCAATAGCATGCCAACTAAAACTACACCAATACCTAAACCACCTCTTACCGATCCAAACAGATCACCAATAGATACTAATAACTTTGCTGCAATATTAGTTTTTTCTAACATTACACCCATAAATATAAATAAGGGAACAGCCACTAAGGCTTCATTAATCATAATCCCATAAATTCTTTGAGGAAAAAAGAATAACATTCTAAAATTAAAAATATCAAGTAAGTCACCAATGAATGCAAATATCAGTGCGGAACCAGCAAGAGTAAAAGCAACAGGAAAACCAAATAATAAAAATAACAAAGTTGTTACAAACATAATTATTGCTAGTATTTCTGGTGTCATTTTTGATAAATTATTATGAAATTATTGATTAATTTAGATAGTGCTTGAATAAAAAGTAAGAAAGCAAAAATCAAGATTGCTGCTTTTAATAAAAACAACATAGGTAAACCTCCAGCTTCTCTAGAGACTTCATTTATTTGAAAAGATTTATAAACAAAAGGAAAACTATATGACCAAATTATATATAAAAAAGGCATCAATAAAAAAATATTACCAACTAAATCAACAATTGCCTTATAAACTTTTGACGAACTTCTATAGATAATATCAATTCTTACATGAGCATCATTTAAATATGTAAAACCTGCACCTGCCATAAAAATATAAGCATGCATCCAAACATATGTTTCTTGCAACCAAATAAAGCTTATTCCAAATAAATATCTTAAAAAAACAACTATAAAAACATTTACTGTCATTAAAACTACAAGGAATGCACATAGATACCCCGTATATCTATTAATGTTGTCAAAGAGATTGGCGATATTTTTCATCTTGTGATTAAAATATATTAGTAAACTTAAATATATTTAAATAAACAAAATTAGCCATCAAATTTCTGATTTTTATTGAAAAACTTAGGAACTTTTTTTCCAGCCTGAGCTCTTTTTCCAATCCAAAATTCAACATCATCCAATTTTCTATTTTTAGAACCAGTGCTCCATTCTAAACCATCTTCAATGGTTAATTGAGTGACATCCGATAAAAAATCATCTTTCTTGATTTTAATTAATTGAACTCCCCCACCCTTTTGTAATTTTGGCAAAGCATCTATTTCAAAAATTAGCATTTTTTGCAACTTTGTAACACAAGCAATATGTTTTTTTGTAAGATTTAATACTTTAATTACGATATCATTATTTTTTAAATTAAATAATTGCTTGCCTTTCTTTTGATTAGTTACAAGAGATTCAGTATTACTAATAAATCCTTTAGCGTTTTTGGATACGATTAAGAGTTCTTCATCGATTGATGAAAGTAATCCAGTAACCTTATCATTTGGCATACTATCGACAAAATAAATAAATGATTTAGGATTACTATTTCCACCTGGTAAAATATTTGGATCTATCGTGTAAACTTTACCAGAAGAAACAAACAAAAGTATTTTTTGATTTGAATTTAAATTAACCAAAAATAGATTTTCTTTTTTTATTTTTTCAATTTCCTTTTCATCAGTTATCTCTTTAATTCTCTTGAGCTGAAAATCTTTATTAATGATAATGGTAAATTTTTCAATTTCTTTAAATTCATCAATGCTAATATCAGTATTTTTATTTTGTTCTGATGAAATTACAGATTTTCTATCCTTTATATCACTATCTAAATCATTTTTTATAAGATCTAATTCACTTACTATAAATTTATCTAATGTTTTTTTATCTTTTATTAATTTGTTAAGGTATTTTAATTCTTCATTTAATTTTTGGATTTCATCTTTAATATTTTTTTCATCAATCTTTCTAAGAGATCCTAAACGCATACTTAAAATTGAATCACATTGTAAATCAGATAATTTATATTTTTTAATTAATTCTTTTTTGGGATTATCTTTTGTTCTTATTATTTTTATTATAGAATTTAAATTTTTAAAGACGATTTGATAACCTTTAAGAATTTCTAGTCTCTTTTTAATTTTTTCTATATTAAATTTAGATTTTCTTTTAATTGTAACTTTTCTATGATCTAAAAAATTAGAAAGTATTTCAATAATTCCAATTTGTTTCGGTTCAATACCATCAATTAATACATTAAAATTACAAGAGTACTTAATAGATAAGTCAGTTAATTTAAAACATAAGCTTATTAATTTTTCTGCATCAATATTTCTAGTCTTTGGTTTTAAGACTATTCTAATATTTTCATCAGACTCATCAACTACATCATCCAGAGGTAATTTTTTATTATTTATGTTATTAGCAAGTTGTTCGATTATTTTAACTTTATTAACTTGATATGGAATTTCAGTAATAATGATTTGATACAAACCATTTTTCAATTCTTCTATTTGGTATTTGGCATTAATATTAAATGATCCCTTGCCATTCTTATAAATTTGTTTTTTTTCATTGCTATCTAATATTATTTCACCACCTGTGGGAAGATCTGGTCCATTAATAATTTTTAAAATTTCAGTTAGGGAAGCTTTATCTTTTTTTATTATTAATTTTAATGCATCGATTAATTCAACAATATTATGGGGAGGAATATTAGTGGCCATTCCCACAGCTATTCCCATAGCTCCATTAATTAAAATATTAGGAAGTTGAGATGGTAGAACCACTGGTTCTAAATTTTGACCATCATAATTATCTTTAAAATCTACAGAGTTTTCTTCAATACCATCAAAAAAATAATTAGTATAATCTTGCAGTCTTGCCTCAGTGTATCGCATTGCTGCAGGATTATCACCATCAATATTTCCAAAATTACCCTGGCCATCAACTAATGTAATTCTTGTAGAAAAATCCTGTGCCATTCTTACTAAGCTATCATAAATAGCTTGGTCCCCATGAGGATGAAATTTACCCATCACATCACCAACAATTCTTGCACATTTTTTATAACTTGAACTTTTGAAAAGTTTTAGTTGATACATTGAATAAATTATTCTGCGGTGAACAGGTTTTAAACCATCTCTTACATCAGGTAACGACCTTGAAACTATAGTTGATATTGCATAAGAAAGATATTTTTCACTAAGAATGGTATCTAAATTAGATTCAATTATCTTGTTCATTTTTTTCTAAAAAACTGATTATATTTTTCTTAAATAAAATATACTGATTTGGCAATTTATGATTTAAATTTGATAAATGATTTTTGATAAAAATAATTTCAAAAATTTTAAAAAAATTATTTAAAGAATTATAATCGAATATAACATTTGAATTATTCACAAAAAGATGATGAGGAAAATCAATAGTATAGTTTGAGAAATTTTCTTTAAATTCTAAAGTATCTGTATCAAAATATTTGAATCTGTTATTATTAAAATAATCCAATTCGTATCCAATAAATTTAAGTAAATCAAATAAGTAGATACAATAGAAATTTAACCATTTTTTTTTATTAATCATAATTTCTAAAAACTCTTTAGAAATTTTATATATTTGGTTTATTTTCTGCCCTTCGATTACTGAGGCATTTATTAAAGACACAACAGAAAGTAGGCAGCTTAGTTTATATTTATCATTGATAACACTTGATAAATAAGGTTTTGATAATTCAGCTTTTATTGATGGTGGGCGACTTCCAATGTAAGTAACTTCTAAATTTAAAAAAAAACCAAGTTGCATTATATTTTTCTTATTCTTTGAAAGTCCCCCATATACAATTCCTGAGAATACTTCATCGGTATCTGATAAAAATTTAATTAATAAATCATTATCTTTAAAAACTTTCGAATGTATAAGTATACCGTTAAATTTTTTTTGCATCTGATGAAATAATATTAATATAAAGATGAGTTTTTACATCTAAAATATTAGAAATTTCTTTTTGACTTTTTATTCTAATATCTTTTATTTTAGATCCTTTTCTACCTAATAATATTTTTTTGTATCTGTCATTCTCAATAATAATATCTTGCTTAATTTTTAGTTGTCCATTTTTCAAATATTTAAAAGTTTTATTAGTTACTTCTATATTATATGGAATTTCTTTATGAATGAGTGATAGTATCTCATTTCTTGTGCATTCATTAGTTATAAAAATATCATCTTTGTCTGTGATTTCATTATCCTTATATTCCCACTTTCCATATTTTGATTTTTGTAAAAGATAATCAATTAAATTTTCAAAACCTAATTTTTTTTTAGCCGATATATTAAAAAATTTTTCAATTTTATATTTTTCTGTAATTAATTTTATATGCTTAAGTAAATTTTCTGCTTTTATCAAATCGGTTTTATTAAAAATAATTGAAATATTTTTTTTTAATTCATAAAGTTTAGGAAAATCATTTTTTAAATCATTTAATTCAATTTTTTTTGAGTCAATTAAATACAAAATAATATCTGATTGATTTAAGCCTTCCCATAAATTTCTTTTCAATTTATTTTTTTGTGATTTATTGTCTCTAAGAAAGCTGATACCAGGTGTATCATATAGAACTAATTGAGTATTTTTAATATTAACAATACCAATAACAAAATCTTCAGTAGTATTAATTTTTTTGTTTGTTATTGAAATTTTCTCACCAACAAGGTTGTTTAATAGAGTTGATTTACCTGCATTAGTCTTACCGACAAGACTAATTTTTAATATTTTTCTTTTCATTAATTTTTTTTAATGCAATTTCTGCTGCATTTCTCTCTGCCTCTCTTATTGAAGAACCTTTTGAATTGATCGTATTCAAATTTACCACTTTAACTGAAACAGTGAATGTAGGTGAATGAGGCGGTCCTTCTTTTTTTATTAATTTGTATTCAGGAAGTTTTTTAAAAAGTTGTTGTGATATTTCTTGTAATAATGTTTTTGGGTCTAAGGTTTTTGAAACTTCAATATCTAGAGATTTTGACCAAAATTTACTTATAAAATCAGATGATGGATTATATCCTCCATCTATAAATATTGCACCAATTAATGATTCAACTGAATCTGAAAAAATTGAATTTAACATTTTATTATTTTTTTTTTTAAAATTGTATTGAAGTATTTCTTCAATTTTTAATTCTTGTGAAATTTTAAACAAAAATTTTTTTTGAACTAAGTAAGAATATTTCTTAGATAAATCACCCTCATTAAAATTTTTATATTTTGAAAATAATAAATTTGCTATTATTAATCCCAGTACTCGATCACCTAAAAATTCAAATCTTTCAAATTCATTAATGTTAATTTTTTTTTCATTTTCTAAATAAAAACTTGGATGTGTTAGGGATTGAATTAATAATTTATTATTTTTAAATTTATAATTTATCTTTTTTTCAAATAGTTTGAGCTTTTTACTATCTATCATTGAATTTTTTGAAAAATTCTTTCATATCTAATTGAGTTTGGCCATTTCCATATCTGTAAAAATCTTGCATTTTCTAAAGAAAAGAAAATAAACTGAGCTTTACCAACTAAATTTTCATAAGGAATGAAACCAACTGTACTTATAAATCTACTATCTTGTGAATTATCTCTGTTATCACCCATTACAAAAAAATGATTTTCTGGGACATTAAATAGCTGAGTATTATCAGCAATACCATTGTCTGTTATATCAAGAATATTGATCTCTTTATTAAAAAAATATTCATTATACATTCTAACTCTTTTATTACTTGTTTTGTTATCTGTATCTATAAAATCATTTAATTTTTTTCTTAAGATTTCTGATCCATTAATAAAAACAATACCATTTTTAATTTCTATTTTATCACCAGGCAGACCAATTACTCTTTTTATATAATCAGTCCTATTATTTTGAGGGGTTTTAAATACTACTACGTCACCTCTTTCAGGTATATTTGAAAATATTTTTCCAGGTATTAAAGGTATTGAAAATGGAAGGGAATGTTTAGAAAAGCCATATGAATATTTTGAAACAAAAATAAAATCACCCACAAGAAGATTTGGTTTCATTGATCCTGAAGGTATATTGAATGGCTCAAATATAAATGATCTAATTACTAAAGCTATAAAGATTGCTATAAGTATTGATTTCAAATTACCAAAAAAACTATTTTTTTTTGATTTAGTCATAAATTGTCACATTTGCTATTGCGTATTTTTTTTCATCAGAAAGTGATACTTCAATTTGAGTATTTGAAGTTTTATTCATATTTTTAAAAATTATCCTTGCCTTACCATGAAGTTTTATAAACGGTTTACCATATTGGTTATTTACAACTTCAATATCTTTCCAAAATACACCTCTGGCAAGGCCTGTACCCAAAGCTTTAGCGCAAGCCTCTTTAGCAGCGTATCTTTTTGCATAAGATTCTACCGAATTTAATCTTTTTTCTGATCTTTCTATCTCAGAATTACTAAAACATCTTTTTTTAAATTTATTACCATATTTATCTATTACTCTTCTAATTCTATTAATATCAATAATATCTATTCCATTGCCAATAATCATATTTAACCTTTTAATCTCTCTAAGGAGGATACTTCTTTTTCCATTCTTAATGCTGCAATTATATTTTGTAAATGATTAGCGTCTCTGACCTCAATGTCTATTATAATCTCAAAAAAATCAGGCTTCCTTACTGAAAAAAGAATATTTGAAATATTACCATTGTTTTTTGCAATAACTGTTGTGACTTTTCCAAGACTTCCCGGTTTATTAAATAATACAACAACAATTCTTGCATTTGATATTGTTTCTAAACTACTTTGATTATCCCAAGAAATATTTAGCCATCTATCTGGAGTATCTTGATAGGATGTAAGTGTGTCACAATCAAGTGTATGAACGGCAACACCAATTCCAGCAGTCACTATACCAACAATACTATCTCCTTTTAAAGGAGAACAACAGCCAGCCAGATGATATGACATTCCAGCAGTTAGTCCTTTTAATTTTATAGGATTTTGAGTGTTTTCATTAAATTTAGAAACTGGTATGTAGTTATATTCAGGATAAATTTTTTTAATTACAGAAAGTGCTGTAATTTCTCCTGATCCTATTGATGCGTATACATCGTCTATTGATTTATAATTAAAATCCTCAAGAATTTTTTGTTGAATATTATTATTAAAATCATAATTTTCTTTTTGAAAATAGTTAATTAATATTTCTCTACCAAAAATTATATGTTCTTCTCTCTTCTTATTTTTGAAAAATCTTCTAAGTTGTGATTTAACTTTTGTTGTAACCGCAAATCTCCTCCATAGAGGAGAAGGTTGTGAAGACTCTGAAGTAATAATTTCTATTTGATCACCATTATTTAAAATAGTTTTTAATGGCTGTAGCTTATCATTAATTTTAGCTGCTACACATTTATCACCTATCTGGCTATGAATTGCGTATGCAAAATCTACAGGGGTTGCATTTTTAGGCAATTCTATAAGATCTCCTTTTGGAGTAAAAACAAAAATATCATTCTGAAAGACTTTCAATTTTGAGTTTTGAATTAATTCATCTTGAGTAACTGAGGAATTCATTGAATCCACTAAATCATATACCCACTTATATTCTTTTGCGTCTTTTTCTTTTATTTTTTTTGGATCTTTATATTTCCAATGAGAAGCAACACCAAAATCAGCAATTTGATCCATTATGTTTGATCGAAATTGAATTTCAATTTTTTTATTTTTTGGCCCCATTACTGAAGTATGCAGTGCCCTATAGCCATTTGATTTTGGAGCAGAAATAAAATCTTTAAATCTTCCTTGAATATAGGGATATTGCCTATGGATTATACCTAAGCATCTATAACATTCTCTAGTTGAATTAGTAATAATCCTAAATGCCATAATGTCTGAAAGTTGCTCGAAAGAAATATTTTTATTTTTAATCTTATTCCATATTGAATATGGAGATTTAATTCTACCTTCTACTTTACAAAATAAATCTTCCTGAAAAAAAATATTTTTTAACTCATATCTAATTTCATCGACAATATTATCATCCTTTGATTTTAAATATTCCAATCTTTCAATAATTGTTTTTTTGGCATCAGGATTTATTATTTCAAATGATATATCTTCTAATTCATCTTGCCATTCTTTCATGCCCAATCTTTGAGCTAAAGGTGAAAAAACTTCTAATGTTTCTAGAGCAATTTTGGTTTTTTTATTTTCATCTTTAATAAATTGAATAGTTCTCATATTATGCAATCTATCAGCCAACTTAACTAAAATTACTCTAAGGTCTTTTGTGGTAGCTAATATTAACTTTTTATAATTTTCTCCAAATTTTTGATTTTTTACTTTTAATGAGTATTTATTTATTTTTGTAAGTCCTTCTACAAGTTCTACTATTTCATTTCCAAATTTTTTATTAATTTCTTCTATATCTAAATTTGTATCCTCTAATGTATCATGAAGTAGACCAGCAACAATAGAATCTGCATCTAATTTTATTGATGTCAAAATTTTTGCAACTTCCAATGGATGAGTAATAAAAGGATCTCCTGATTTTCTAAGTTGATTACTATGTGCTTCCTGACTTAATCTTAAAGCATCTATTACTTTATATTTTTCTTGTTTTGATAGATACGAGGTGATTGATTCTAATTCCTTGTGAATTTCTTGTGACATAAATAATATTTAAATTATTTACTTAAATTTTAATTTAACTTTATTTTTAACCTTGATCTTTTTCTTCATCTGATGAGTTTTCTAAATTATCCTGTGAAGTCTCATTAGGTGTTTCTTCTATAGATTCATCTTCAGTTATATCATCCTCACTCGAAATCTCGGAAGCGATCTGATTTGTATCAGTTTGATCTTCATTAGTATTATCCTCTATTTCATTTAGATCTTCATCTTCACTAAAGGTATTAGTTTGATATTCTTGAATTAAATCATTTTTTAATTTCTCTTTTGTTATAGTTTCTTCAGCAATTTCTCTTAGTGCAATTACGGTATTTTTATCGTTATCAATCTCTACAGTGGGACTTTCTCCTGTATATAATTTTCTTGCTCTATTAGAAGCTACTAAGACTAATTCAAATCTACTTGGGAATTTATCAATACAATCTTCAACAGTTATTCTTGCCATATTTGGACTTATAGTGATCAATTATTAAAAGTAAATAGCTAATTATTTTTAAGCAATCTTTGCTTTTTAATGTTCCAATCCCTTTGTTTTATTGACTCTCTTTTATCTATTTTTTTCTTACCCTTCGCAATTCCACAAGATAACTTTGCAAGACCTTTTTCTGAGAAATATAAAGACAGCGGAATTATTGTAAAGCCGCCTTGTTTAATTGAACCTGATATTTTGTTAAATTCTTTTTTAGTTACTAATAACTTTCTATTCCTACTTGGGTCATAGTTTTTATCGTTGGAGTTCTGATATTTCTTGATAAAAGAATTCGAAAGCCATAACTCACCTTTTTGCTCAATAATATAAGAACCGCGAATAGATCCTGTATTTATTCGCAGAGATTTTACCTCAGATCCAGTTAATACAATACCTGCTTCTATTTTGTTTGAAACTGAAAAATTATAATTAGCTCTGTTGTTAGCAGCAATTATTTTCATTTATAAAAGCTGTAATTCTTCAAGGCAATTTTTTACTAATATTTTTGTATCATCTTTAATTTCAGAAAGTGGAAGTCTTGTCTTTTTGTTACATAGACCTAATAAAGATGCAGCATATTTTACTGGTCCAGGACTAGACTCTACAAATAAAGCATTGTGTAATGACGATAATTTTAAATTAATTTCTTGAGCCTTTGAAATATTACCATCTTGCCAAGCAGAATGTAATTCAGAGCATAATTTTGGTGCTACATTTGCAGTAACTGATATACAACCATGTCCTCCTTGAGCAAGATATGCTAATGCTGTTCCATCTTCACCAGAAAGATAACAAAAATCATTTTGCATTTTTTTTCTTGTAAGTAATGGTCTAAACAAATCGTTAGTTGCGTCTTTAACGCCTATGATTTTTTTAATTTTTGACAACTCAATCATTGTTTCAATTGTCATATCAACTATTGATCTACCAGGAATATTGTAAATAATTATTGGAATATTAGTTTTATCTGAAATTGTTTTAAAGTGTTCATATAAACCAGATTGAGTTGGTTTATTATAATAAGGTGTAACAATTAGTGCTGCATCAGCACCAGAATTTTCAGCATGTGCTGTATATTCCACAGCCTCTAATGTATTATTTGAGCCAGTACCAGCTATAACAGGAACTCTTTTATCAGCAATTCTAATTGTTTCTTCAATTATTTTTTTATGTTCTTCATGAGATAAAGTTGGTGATTCACCAGTTGTTCCACATGGTACGAGTCCATGTGATCCATTATCAATTAAAAAATTTAAGATTTTAGCCAGAGAGTCATAATCAACTTCATAATCAATGAATGGCGTAATAACTGCAGGTATACTTCCTTTAAACATTTTTAGATGGCGGAGAGAGAGGGATTCGAACCCTCGGAAGGAATTACTCCCTTCGCAGGTTTAGCAAACCTGTGGTTTAAGCCACTCACCCATCTCTCCTGTTGTTTCTTCAATGTCGATATCTCCTATATCAATTTCATTTAACCAGTTAAACTAATAAATTTTACAATACAACTTATCAAATTATAAAGAACAATATCATGAGATTAAATGGGATAATAGTCAAAAGTTATACATAAAGGCGTACAAAAAGCTTACCTTGTATTTTATTTAATTCTGAACATAAATTATCAAATTTATTAAATAAAATTAATTCTTTCAAAAAACCAATATAAGCCAATACTAGATATTAATATAGAAGATGGAACTTGAAATAAGATTCTGTAATTTTTATTTTTTGCAAAATTTAAAGCAATCAATAGATATAAAACCGATACTATAGATATTTGCGCTACTTCAATACCAATATTAAAAGATACAAGATTTATAAATAAGTCTGTACTCCTATAACCTATATCACTCAAAACTAATGCAAATCCTAAACCATGAAGTAATCCAAAAAATAAGATTACAACATATCTTAAATATTCTTTTATGTATTTTTTAAAAATATTTTCTAATCCGATATAAACTATAGATAGTGCAATGATAGGTTCAACAATTTGAGGATTGATTCTCATTAAAGATAAAGAAACAAATATGAGAGTAATTGAATGAGCAATAGTAAAGATAGTTATTTGAGAAATTAATTTTTTTAAAGATGGTGAAAATAAAAAAAGTCCAAATATGAACAAAATATGATCTAATCCTTTTGGAATAATATGTTGAATTCCTAGTACAAAAAATTTTGCAAGGCTATTAAATGTTTTACTAAAATTATTTTCCTTAAATAAAAATTTACTTGATTCCATTCCTGATTGCAAATATTCTGTAACTAATTCATCTTCTAATTTTTTATTATTATTCTCTCTTAAAATAATTGGGCCGTAGTTTTTAACCCACCTAAATGTAAATTGTTCAGAATTTTCATCCAATAAAACTCTAAAATGAACATGTGTATCTCTACTTATTTCAAAATTTTTTATATCTTCAACTTCAGTTTTAATTAAATTTATTTTCTTTGTTTCATTATTAATTTTAATATCAATATTAGAACTTATTTCACTCCAAGAATTTTGAAACATTTCTTCAAGGTCTTTTTTTCTTAAAATTCTAAATTTATCATAAATTTCACTTAGTGATGAAGAGTCTGTATTAGAAACAGTAGATGCATCAATATTAGACAATATCAATTCAGCGTTTAATCTTATTTTAAAATTCAAATATTTTTCGTCATGAGTAAAATCTGCAATAGATGGCTTGATTTCATGACTAATAGAAGATGTTGAAAATAAATTTAAAAAACATAATAGAATTAAAAATAGATATAACTTTATAATTTTTATATAAGAGAACATGATGAAATTTACTTTAAAAAGATTAATATTTATTATTATCTTAACTTCAATAACAAAAATCTCTTTATGTCATGAATTTTGGATTGATCCAAAAAATTATCACTTATCAAATAATGAAAAAGCTGTGGCGAATATTTTTATAGGAGAAAATTTTGAAGGATCACCAATACCATTTACAAAAGAATATTTTAAAATTGCATTCCTGTATGCTGAAGATAAAAGATTAAAAATTAAAGGTAGATTAGGTGATATTCCAGCTCTTAATATTAAAAAAAAGTTCAAAGGATTAAATGTAATACAAGTTGAATCAGTTACTAAATATGTTGAATATGAAAAATTAGTAAAATTTGAAATATTCACAAGAGAGAAAGGATATCCAAACTTAGCTCAAAAACATAGAGAAAAAAACTATCCAGAAAATTTTTTTGAAAGTTATAAAAGATATGCAAAGTCATTAATTAGCTCGGAAAATTTTGATGGTAAAGATATCGATACAAATATGGATTTTGAATTAATTTTTTTAGACAATCCTCTTAAAAATTTAAATGAAAGTAAAAGAATTCTATTAGAATATAAAAATAAAATACTAGCTGATCATAAGGTTTCTATTATGAGTTTAAATAATGGTTATTTTAGAAAAGAATATGTCAAAACAAACAATGGTGGATATTTTGATTACTTATTTAAAGAAAACACAAAATATCTAATTGAAAGTGTTGTTATAATTGAAGGCAGTAATAAGAAAAAAGATAATTATGCTAAATGGCATTCTTTGTGGACTTCTTATACATTAAAAACTCCCAATAAATGATTTAAGAGTATTGAATTGCTATTAAAAATTTTATGAATAATTATAATATTAAAGATAAATAAAAATGACCAATACAAATATAATAAAAGATTTTTTTGAAGGAAAAATAAAACTTTGGAAATCCTATTGGTTAGTTGGTGAACTACTGAATGGTATTTTTTTGCTTATTATATTTAATCTTGAAATTTATTTTTTTAATACAGATAGCTCTGTTTCCCAAATACCATTTTTAGATTTTACTAATCTTGCTCTAATCTCAAAAATTTTTATTTTTATTTGGACAATATTTATTTCTATTGGAATTTGGAGAGCGGCAGAAAATTACAAGGGAAGTATGATTTGGATAGTTTTAACATTTATAATTGTTGCTTATAGATGCTATTCTTTACGTTTAATTTTTTTTATTTAATTTTTGTTTTAAAATATCATTTAACATTTTTGGATTAGCTTTTCCTTTAGTTAATTTCATAGCTTGGCCAACAAAGAAACCTAATAACTTATCTTTACCTGCTAGATACTGTTCGACCATTTTTGGATTTTCTGCAATGACCTCATCAATAACTTTTGCTATTTCACCCTGATCTGTAACTTGTTGCAAACCCTTTTCATCTACGATTTGTCTAGCTGTTTTTCCTGAAGAAAACATATCTTCCAATACATCTTTTGCAATTTTTCCAGAAATTTCATTTGTAGAAATTAACTTTATAAGTTGTCCTAAGTTTTCAGGAGATACTGGAGAGTTATTTAAATCTTGATTATTTTTGTTTAATAATGAAAATAATTCAGAAGTAATCCAATTTACAACTATTTTTGCATAATTTTTTAATTCTGGATCTGAATTAATTGTTTCATTAAAATAATCAGATGTTTGTTTCTCTGCAGTTAATACTGATGCATCATAATTAGACAATTTATAAGTCTCAATAAATTTATTCTTAAGCTCATCTGGAAGCTCTGGTATTGATGATTTAATTTTTCCAATTTCTTCTTCAGAAATTTCTAGTGGTAATAAATCTGGATCAGGAAAATATCTGTAATCATGAGCTTCTTCTTTATTTCTCATGGGTCTAGTTTTACCAGTAGATGTATTAAAGAGCATTGTGTTTTGCTCAATAGAACCGCCAGACTCCAATATTTCTATTTGTCTTTTTGCTTCATAATTAATAGCCTGCTTAATAAACTTTATAGAGTTTAAGTTTTTAATTTCACATCGAGTTCCATATTCATATCCAGGTTTTCTTACTGAAATATTTACATCTGCTCTTAAAGAACCCTCTTGCATATTTCCATCACATGTATCTAAATACATTAAAATTGATCTGATTTTGGATATATACATTCCAGCTTCATCAGGTGTTCTAATGTCAGGTTCACTAACAATTTCCATTAAAGCAACACCAGATCTATTAAGATCTACATATGTTTTTGAAGGATTTTGATCGTGTAAACTTTTACCAGCATCTTGTTCTAAATGTAATCTTACAATTCTAATATCTTTTGATGTCCCATCTTTAAAATCAATCGTAACTTTTCCTTCTCCAACAATTGGATATTTATACTGACTAATTTGATATCCTTGTGGAAGATCAGCATAAAAGTAATTTTTTCTATCAAAGACAGAATAATTATTAATTTTAGCATTTAAACCGACTCCAGTTTTTACTGCCTGTTCCACGCAATACTTATTAATTACTGGTAACATTCCTGGCATAGCAGCATCGACTAAAGACACTTGACTATTTGGTGATGAGCCAAATTTTGTTGATGATGAAGAAAATAATTTAGAATTTGATTTAACTTGAGCATGTATTTCAAGACCGATTACCATCTCCCAATCATGCTTTTCACCTTTTATTAAATTATTCATATGATCTTTCTAGAGATACAGCAGCATTAAATACTTGCTGTTCATCAAAGTGTTTTCCTAATATTTGAATACCTAGTGGTAAATTATTTTTATCTTTCCCAAAGGGAATGGAAATACCAGGTAAGCCTGCTAAAGAAGCAGGCACAGTAAACACGTCATTTAAATACATTTTGATAGGATCATTTTGTTTTTCATTTAAAGGAAATGCAGCACTTGGTGCAGTAGGAGTAACTATAAAATCACATTCTTTAAAAGCTTTATTAAAATCATCGGCAATTAATTTTCTTACTTTTTGTGCCTTAAGATAATATGCATCATAATAGCCTGCAGATAATACGTATGTTCCTATTAAAATTCTTCTTTTTACTTCTCTTCCAAAACCTTGAGCTCTTGTATTTTCATACATTTCATCAAGAGAATTAATTTCATCAGATCTAAAACCATATTTTACTCCATCATAACGAGCTAAATTTGAGGAAGCTTCAGCAGGAGCAATTATATAATAAGTAGGAAGTGCATATTTTGTATGAGGGAGTGAAATATTTTTAATTTTCACACCTTTTTTTTCTAACACTTTGATAGCATCTTCCCATATCTGACTTATTTCCATTGGTGTACCATCAATAGAATACTCTTTTGGTATACCAACAGTTTTTCCATTTAGATCATCATCTAAATTTTCAAAATAATTTGGAATATCTACTTTAGCACTTGTACTATCTCTTTGATCAAATCCAGCGATTGATTCTAATAGTATTGATGCATCTTCAACATTATGAGAAAAAACTCCTGCTTGATCTAAACTAGATGCAAATGCAGCTATACCCCATCGTGAACATAGGCCATATGTTGGCTTAATACCAACAACACCACAAAAACTAGCTGGCTGTCTTATTGAACCACCTGTATCTGTTCCAGTAGCACCTAAACATAAATCTGCGGCAACTGCAGCTGCAGAACCACCAGACGATCCACCAGGAGCTAAAGGTTCATTTTCTTTTGATAAAGGATTAATTGTGTTTCCAAAAAAACTTGTATTAGTAGCTGAGCCCATAGCAAACTCATCTAGATTTGTTTTACCAACAAAAATAGATCCTTCATCTAATAATTTTTGAGTAACAAATGATTCATAAGTTGGATTAAAATTTTCTAAAATCTTTGAAGCTGCGGTAGTAGGCATACTTTTAGTACAAAATAGATCTTTGATTGCAATCGGGATGCCTTTTAATTTTTTTGTTGAATTATCTTTCTCTAAATTATCTATCTGCTTTAAAACATTCTCTTCATTAAAATGAATAAAGACATTTAAATTTTCTTTTTCCTTAATTCGTTTTAAATAATCCTGATTTAATTCTCTTATTGATATTTTTTTTGACTCGAGATCTTGTAATGTTTGTTTCAAAGATGATTTAGGCATTATTCTACCACCTTTGGTACAGCAAAAAATCCTTCAAGTTTATCAGGAGCATTTTCAAGAATTTCCTCACTTGAATTAGTATCTTTAGACACATCTTCTCTTTTAGGTAAAATTGAGGATGATATGTTACTTAATGGTTCTACATTTTCAGTATTTACTTCATTTAGTTGCTCAACCCAGTCTAAAATGGAATTAAGATCCTTAATATAATCTTCAGATTCTTTATCATCTAACTTTATTCTAGATAGACGGGCAATTTTATTTATTGTATTTTTATCAATCTTCAATTTATGAGCTCCATTATATGAATGATCAAAACAATTTAATCGATGGCCTTAATACATCACAAATACTTGTAGGTCTAGACCTAGGGACTAAAACGATTGGTGTTGCAGTAAGCGATAGATCAAAAATAATCGCTACACCGCTTTCAATTATCCAAAGAAAAGGAACTAATAAAGATTTATTTATCATGAAAGATGTTTTGAAAGAGTATGAAATTGGTGGATTTATTCTTGGTCTGCCGATTAGCCTGGATAATAGTGAAAACAAACAAAGCCAATTAGTAAGAGATTTTAATATTAATCTTCAAACCTTTTTTAAAAAACCAACAGCTCTTTGGGATGAAAGATTTTCATCAGATGTAATTTTTAAAGAAATGAGAAAAGCCGATTTAAGTAAAACTAAGATAAAAAGTAAACTTGATCAACAATCGGCTGCTTATATCTTACAAGGATATTTAGATAGATATAGAAATAATTAATAAATTAGTTTACACACACTTACACATTATTAACACATATGAATTCAAAGCTACTTAAATCAGGACACATAAAATTATATAAAAGAGAAAATTCAAAATATTGGCAAATGAAAGTGAAATTGCCAAAATTAAAAGCAATCAGGTCATCTACAGGTTCAAAAATTCTTAAAGATGCAGAAAAAATAGCTTTAAAATATTATTCATCAATTTCTTCAAAAACAAATATCAAATTAAAAAGAAGTAAAAATATTTTTAAAAAAATTCATTTAGTAGAAACAGCTGATTTAACAAAGAAAGAAATTGAGCACATCTTAGATGAATCTAAAAAATATATAACTTTTAATAAAAGGAAAATTAAAAAAATTAATGTTCTAGAAGGAAGAACAATATTTAATCTTTTTTTTGAAGATTCAACAAGAACAAGAACAAGTTTTGAAGTTGCTGCTAAAAGGCTAGGAGCAGATCTCATTAATGTAGTTGTAAAAGATAGTTCTATTAACAAAGGTGAGACCTTACTCGATACTATGACTACTATTAATTCAATGAATCCTGATGTTTTAATCGTAAGACATCCGGAGGAAGGAATTAGTAAAAAAATTTCAGAAACAGTAGATGCGTCTGTAATTAACGCTGGTGATGGTAGTCATGAGCATCCCACACAAGCATTACTAGATGCACTTACTATAAAAAATAAATATGAAAATTTTACAAAATTAAAAATTGCTATATGCGGAGATATTTTACATAGCCGTGTTGCTCGATCAAACATAATCATACTATCAAAGTTAGGTGCAAAAATAAATGTTATTGGACCTAAGGAATGGTTACCAAAAAGTTTAAATAAACTACCTGTAAATGTTTATACGGAAATGAAAAAAGGATTACAAAATTGTGATATTGTTATGATGCTACGTATTCAAAAAGAGAGAATAGTTGGAAAAATTATGCCAAATCAAAAGACTTATTTTAAAAAGTATGGATTAGATTACAATAAACTTAAATATGCTAAAAAAAATGCTTTTGTTATGCATCCAGGTCCAATGAACCGTGGTGTAGAAATAGACTCGAAACTTGCCGATGACGTCACCAGAAGCTTAATACAAGAACAGGTCGCCATGGGCGTTGCAGTACGAATGGCATGCTTAGACTTAATTATTAAAAACAGAGATGACTTTAGTAAGTAATTTATCATTAATCATATTATTTTATGTAATAGGATCATTACCCTTTGCATTGATTTTTACAAAATTATTTGGCTTGGGTGATATTAGAAAGGTTGGTTCTGGAAATGTAGGTGCAACAAATGTTTTAAGAACAGGAAATAAATTTGTAGCATTCATTGTTCTTTGTTTTGATATTTTTAAAGGCTTTCTTCCATTCCTCATTTTACAAATCTATTTTCAAGATATTTCTTTATTGAATAAATTACTTCTCTGTCACTTTGCTATTTTAGGTCATATCTATCCAGTTTGGTTAAAATTCAAAGGTGGAAAAGGTGTTGCAACGTATATTGGCTTTTTATTTGGTTTTAATCCTTACATTGCAATTTTATTTTTACTAGTATGGCTTGTTACTGCTTTTGTAAGTAAATACTCTTCTCTTGGATCTTTAATTGGAATTTTAGTAGCTCCAGCATATTATATTTTTATTAATTTTAATTTTTATATTCTAATTTTCTTTATTTATTTAACTTTAATTATTTATCTTAAACACACAGAAAACATTAAAAGACTCATAAACAAAACTGAAAGTAAAATTAAATTATCCAAGTAAAAATATACTTTTTTTTAAAATTTCTTGACGAATTATCTTTAAACTGAAATTTGGAGCCAAAATTTATGAATGTATTAATTGTTGAATCACCATCAAAAGCAAAGTCTATTAATAAATATTTAGGTTCTGACTTTAAAGTTCTCGCAAGTGTTGGACATGTCCGAGATTTATCAGCAAAAAATGATGCGATAGATACTGAAAATGATTTCCAAATGAAATGGGAAACCAGTGATCGTGGAAAAAAAGTAATAAAAGAAATAACAGATGCTGCTAAAAAATCTGAAAATTTATATCTAGCGACCGATCCCGACCGTGAAGGTGAAGCCATAGCTTGGCATGTAGAAAAACTACTTAGAGATAATTCATCACTTTCAAAATTAAATATTCACCGAGTTACATTCAATGAAATTACAAAAAATGCAGTTCTTGATAGTCTTAAAGAGCCAAGAGAAATAGATGAAAATTTAGTTAATGCCTATCTTGCAAGAAGAGCTCTAGATTTTCTTGTCGGCTTTACGCTTTCTCCAGTGCTATGGAGAAAATTACCAGGATCAAAGTCAGCAGGTAGAGTGCAATCTGTTGCCTTAAGAATAATTAGTGAAAGAGAACTTGAAATAGAAAAATTTATTCCACAGGAATATTGGTCTTTACAAGGCGAGTTTAGAAATAAAGAAGATAAAGTCATTAATTCTAGACTTACAGTTTATGATGGGAATAAAGTAGATAAACTTGATATTAAAAATGAGAGTGAGGCGACAAAAATTTTTAATGATATTAAAAATTCTACTTTCACTGTTGGAAATATTACGAAAAAAGAAGCTAGAAGAAATCCCTATCCTGCTTTTACTACATCTACAATGCAAATTGAGTCTAGTCGTAAACTTGGTCTTAGCGCGAGCCAAACAATGCGTACAGCTCAACGCCTTTATGAAGGAACAGACATTAAAGGAGAAACAACTGGCTTAATAACTTATATGCGAACAGACAGTGTCGTCATGTCAAAAGAAGCTATTAACCAAGTTCGAGGTTTTGTTACTGATAATTATGGTGCAAACTATTTGCCAGAAGCGCCAAGAGTTTATAAATCAAAGGCTAAAAATGCCCAAGAAGCACATGAATGTATTAGACCAACAAATATTTACCTAACACCAAAAGATATTAAACAATACATTACTTTAGAAGAATACAAGTTATATGAAATTATTTGGCAAAGAGCGGTAAGTTCACAAATGGCGAGTGCTGTATTAGATCAAGTAGCTGTTGATATTACAAACGAAGATAAAAAAATTGTTTTACGAGCAAATGGATCAACAATTAAGTTTCCTGGGATGTATAAAGTTTATCAAGAAGCTAAAGATGATGATAAAGATGAAGAAAAAGAAACAATTCTTCCTGCCATGAGTGAAGGAGAGAGTTTAAATCTAAAAGAAGTTGAAAAGACACAGCATTTTACCTCACCTCCTCCTCGTTACACCGAAGCAAGCTTAGTTAAAAAACTTGAAGAACTTGGCATTGGTAGACCATCTACTTATGCTTCTATTATTAAAGTTCTACAAGATAGGGATTATGTAATTTTAGATAAAAAACGTTTTAATCCTCATGATAGAGGAAGAATAGTATCGATATTTTTAGAAAAATATTTCAATCAATATGTCGAATATGATTTTACCGCTGATCTTGAAAATCAACTTGATGAAATTTCTGATGGTAAACTTGATTGGAAAGAGGTTCTAAGAAAATTTTGGGAAACATTTAAACAACTTTGCGATGAAACCGTAGGCAAATCAAATAGAGAGGTCATTGATGTATTAGATGAAGCACTAGGTCCACATTTCTTTCCGCCAAATGGAGCAGATGAAAAAAGGAAATGTCCAACCTGTGATAATGGAAGACTAGGAATTAAAGTTGGAAAGTTTGGAGGATTTATTGGCTGCTCTAATTATCCTGATTGCAAATATACAGTTCAGTTTAATCAATTAAACGATAAAGATGGGGCTGCTCTTAGCGGACCAAAAGAAATTGGTATTTATCCAGAAACAGGTGAAATGATTACTCTTCGAAAAGGTCCTTATGGATTTTATATGCAAGTTGGTGAAGGGACAAAAGAAAAAAAACCAAAAAGAGTTTCTATTCCTAAGAATTTTGAACCAGATGAAATAGGATTAAACACAGCTATTCAATTACTTGGTTTACCACGTAAATTAGGATTTCATCCTGAAACAAATAAAACAGTTAGTGCTGGTATTGGAATGTATGGACCATATATTCTGCATGATAAAAAATATAAAGCTCTAGAAAAAACAGATAATATTCTTGATATTGAACTTGAAAGAGCCATTGAATTAATTGCTAAGCCTACACAGAGAGGTAATGCGACGTTAAAAACATTTGGAGAGCATCCAACAGAAAAGAAAAATATAACCGCTCATGATGGAAAATTTGGACCATATGTAAAATGTGGAAAAATAAATGCATCAATTCTTGGTGATCAAACAATTGATAGCTTAAAACTAGAAGATGCCATTGGGTTAATTGATGAAAGAAAAGCTAAAATGGGTCTTAAAAAAAAGAAAAAATAATTAATTAAATTTTTTTATACCTTTATTAATAATTTTATCTCTTATTTTATTTCTATCGCTCCCTTTATTGAGTTGAGTATCCCAGTCTAATTTTTCTACTTCTGTTTCAACCCACTGAAATACATCTGATAAATTTGCATCAGTTTTAGTTATAATCTTTTTTGAAATTTTTTTTATAAGGGTGTTAACGATTCTTTTTCTTTTTTCTGGATCATCATTATTCTCAAACTGCCCTACAATTTGTGTATTATCATTGTTACTTATTAATTTTTGTTTTAATAAATTATCACAATCAAATGTTTTAAAACTTTCACAACTACCAAAAGCCTTCATATTGTCATAATAAAAAACCTGATCGCCGTTTTCTCCTTGGCTATAAATCCCAAATCTAAATTCAGGTCCCATCTTTTTATTTTTTTTATTTCTTACAATTTTTGAAATTGATTTACCCAATTTTTGATAAATTAGCTTTTCATTTAACCATAATTTAATTTTACCATCTTCTTGATCAGTCCAGTTAACATTTAATAAAACGTTATGCCATTTTCCGATAACATCTTTTTTATTAATGATTATTTTATTATCATGTCCACCACATTTTAATACACCAGATCTCTCAACATAAATACCATCTTCACGTAAACTAAAATATAAATTCATTTCAGGACAAATTACATTGAACTCGTCAATCTTTTCTGAAGTGAGTAAATTTCTAGTTAATTTTTCATGTTCTAGACTCATTTTGAATTGACCCATATGTATAAAACTTTTTTTTGATGGCATTTGAGAAGATGGGTCAATAAAAAAAGACCATGAATACCAATATTCTCCTAATTGTCCTTTAATATTTTGATCTTCTCTTGGGTTAAAAAACATAAGCTCAGATCTACCTATAAATTTTTTTTCTTTTCTATCACAGTCATCTGATCCACAATCACCTAAACGTTTTTCAAAACGCAACGAGTATTCATTCGTATTAGTTATTTCATTACTATATCGTAATGCCCAAGGGTTTTGATGAATTCGATTATGTGTTTCAAGTTGCCCCCATAAACCTGTTTTATATGGGTATTTTATATTTTGTTCTGGTTTAAATATAAAATTTTCATCAAGAAATTTTTTTGGGGGGTTTTTAGCAATCGAATTATTGGAAAGAGCAAATAAAATTAAAATAATAGTTAATAATGATATTTTTTTCATTTATTTGGTAAATATATTAAGTTGAAATAAAACTAAATAGTTTTAAATAGTAATAATGGCAAAAAATATATCTCTATCGACAATTAAAACTTTTAAAAATAAATTTCTTCGCAACAATAAAAATACAGCTTCACGAAATGCATTAATCAAAAATGATTTAGCTAATGTTGCACTCAATTGGGAAAACTTTAGTCAAATCAATCATAATTTTTCTAATCTAATAAAAAAAGAACTACCTGCAACAAACCAAATGGCATCAGGGAGATGTTGGGGATTTGCAGGATTAAATCTTATGCGTTTGCAAGTTGTTGATAGCCTTGAATTAAATACATTTGAGTTTTCACAAAATTATTTCATGTTTTGGGATAAGTTAGAGAAAGCGAACTATTTTTTAGAGAATATTATCAAATCAAGAGATGAATCATATGAAAGCAGATTAATAACTCATCTTTTAAAAGCACCTGTGCAAGATGGCGGACAGTGGGATATGTTTGTAAACTTAATTAATAAGTATGGTGCAGTACCTAAAGATGTAATGCCTGAAACAAATCATAGCAGTAAATCTGGTGCTATGAATTATATTCTTACTCACAAATTAAGAGAGTTTGCTTCTATACTAAGAAAGAAACCAGCTAAAAATTCTGCAGCCCTAAAAAAAGACATGATGGAAACAATTTATAATTTACTAGCAATGTTTCTTGGTCAACCACCAGATGTTATTAATTGGTCTACTAGAAATAAAGAGAATAGACACATTGTTATTTCAGACATGACACCGACCGACTTCTGTAAAAAATATGCTGATATAAATATTAAAGATAAAGTTTGCTTAATTCATGCTCCAATGAGCAATAAAAAATTTAACACGATGTACACAGTTGAATATCTAGGTAATGTTGTTGAGGGACAAATTATTAAATATTTAAATGTAGATATTAAAGAATTAAAAAAATCTGCGATGGACTCAATAAAAAACAATGAAGCCGTATGGTTTGGTTGTGATGTTGGGAAACGTTTCAGTCGTGATATGGGTGTACTTGATATGGGTATTTACGACTATGAAAATGTTTTTCAAACTTCATTTAAGATGAATAAACAAAATCGTTTAGAGTATGGTGATAGTGAAATGACTCATGCCATGCTTTTAACGGGAGTCGATATTAAAAAAAGAAATTCAACTAAATGGAAAATTGAAAATAGCTGGGGAACAAAAAGTGGTAACCAAGGATATATGATGATGACTGATGAATGGTTTGATGAATATACCTATGAAGTTGTCATTGATAAAAAATATCTAAACAAAAGACTTTTAAAATACCTAGATATGGAACCAGTAGCACTTGCACCTTGGGATCCAATGGGTGCTTTAGCTAGATAAGTTGAATAAAGAAAACGCATCTAAAATTTGGAAGCTAATTCAAGAAACTGGAGATTTTTTAAAAGGAAAATTACCTGATCACCCTAACCATCCAAAGGGTAGAAATCCTTATGCTCATGTTGCTTTAGAAGTAAAAAAACATTTTGGTATGACCTATAAAGATATACCTGATGAAAAATTTAATGAAGTTATTAATTATCTTGAAGAAATAAAATCTAATCCTGAGTAGCTACTCTTTGATTACCTTGAATGGGTAAGAAAATAATAAAGATTGAAACTATAGCCATCATTATTGCATTAATTAAAAACAAATAAGTAAACTCTAAAGTTATGGAATATATTTCTGAAATTAAGAATACTGAAATTGGTCCTGAACCAAATGCTAAAATAAATTTTATTCCGTATACAACACCATGATACTTTTGAGGTGTAAATTTCCCAAGTAGGAGATTTTCTGTAGGCAGAATACTTGCATTAAATACGGCAGCTAGAATACATAACACTACTAAAGAGTAACCAGATATGTAAGCTATTCCTAGGTAGCAAGGAAACTGAAGAAATATACCAATTAAGTAAATAGTTTTTAAATTAAATCGATCAGCAAGTAGGCCTCCAACAAATGTTGTAGCGCCAGAAATAAAATAGATAATTGCTATCATAAACCCAATTTGAATTGAGCTTGTGTTACCAATTCTTATTTCAAATACTTTTGGTAAGGCTGTTTGTGTATTGTGAAAAGATAATCCAAGAGCAAACATTGATAATAGCATTATTAATGCAATTAAAATCATTTCGTTACGCGAATGATCTTGATCATCATTTTTAATAAAATAATTTTTGTAAGATATTTTATCAATTATGATTAAGTAAATAAGAATAAACCCAATAATAATTGATATTAAACCAGGTAATATAAAAGCTAGTTGCCAATTTAGTAATTCTGTTAGAGTACCAGCTACAAATGCTCCAGAGCCTATCCCTACCCCGCCAAAAATACCATTTACACCAAGCGCTCTTCCCTGTTTGTTAGCTGCATGAATCACCCAAGGAATACCTACAGGATGGTAAATTGAACAGAAAAGTCCAAGAAGTGATAAGGAAAAAAATAAAAAAGAAACTGATGTGCTTAAACCACATAATATTGAAGCTAATCCCATTCCAATAAACATAATTGTCATTGTTCCTGAACGAGACCATTTATCACTCAACCACCCAAAAGGAATTGCCCCTAAACCAATTAGTAGAGCTCCAAGAGACCATAATCTAATTAATTGATCGTAAGAAATATTCCATTCTTTTTCTATCGTCAGAACGATTACAAAATAAAATGCTGCAAACATATGCATGAGTGCATGACCTATTGATGAAAATAGGAGTGTATAAAAAGTATTATTCAAATTCTTCGTAATTAATAGAAAGAGAATTTACACAATATCTTTTGCCAGTAGGCTCAGGTCCATCATCAAAGACATGACCTAAATGGGCATCACATTTGGCACACATAATTTCAATACGCACCATTCCATGCGATCTATCAGTCTCTGTTTTAATTGCTTCAGGTGATATTTGTTCAAAAAAACTTGGCCACCCACAATAAGAATCATATTTTGTTGAACTATTAAATAATTCATTACCACAGCATTTACATTTAAAAATACCACCATTAATAATTTCAAAATTTTTACCAGAAAAAGGAGGTTCTGTTCCCTTTTGTCTTGTTACATAATATTCATCTTCTGTGAGAAGAGATTTCCATTCTTCATCTGTTTTAATTATCTTTGACATATTTAAAATTTAAGTTTGAGAGTATTATTCCCAATAATATAAATATAGTTCCAATTAAATGAAATAAAGCAAATTGTTCTCGTAAAAAACTGATTGCCCAAATTGAACTAAATACTGGTATTAAGTGTAAAAATAATCCAGCTCTGTTTGCGCCTATAATCGAGACTCCCATATTCCATGAAAAAAAAGAAACAATACTTGCAAATATGGCCACATAAATAATTATTAAATAATCAGTACTATTATCAGGAATGAAAGTAGAATTTGAAGACTCTATTAAATATAAAGGTATGAGAAAAATTAAACCAATAAATATAAGCACTTCTAAAGTTGCAAGTTGAGAAAGATTTTTATCAATTTTTCTTAATAGTACTGAATACACACACCAAGAAAGTGCAGCAATAAACATCCAAATATCACCACTTGTAAATTGAAAAGAATAAAGATTATTTAAATTCCCTTTTAAAATAATACAAAATGCACCAATAACAGATAAGAATATTCCAATAAATTGAAGTAAACTTGTCTTCGTTTTAAATATTAACCATGAAAAACCAATTATTAGAACTGGTGTTACAGAATTCATAAGAGCAGAATTAATTACAAGTGTTGTTTGTAAAGATATATAAGTAAAAGAATTAAAGATTGTTACACCAAGAAATGCAATCAAACTAATTAATAATAAATTTTCTTTATAATATTTTAAATTTTTTCTTATCTCACTATACGTAAAAGGTAAAAGTATAATAAAAGCCAAAGTCCATCGAAAAAAACTTAATTTAAACGGAGACAAATCTGTATTATATGCAATTTTACCAGCAAAAAAATTTCCAGACCAAAAAAAAGAGGAGGCAATTAATAAAATAATAGCTAATAAATATTTATTTACCACTATTTATCAACTAGCGTCATTAAAGATGACGTGTCAAATCTATTACCACCATTCTTTTGGACTTCTTCATAATATTTATCAACTATTTTTGTAATAGGAAGATTAGCGCCATTCTTATCAGCTTCATTAAAACAAATTGATAAATCTTTGCGCATCCAATCTACAGCAAAACCATAATCAAATTTCCCATCGAGCATAGTTCTATATCTATTTTCCATTTGCCATGATTGTGCCGCTCCTTTTGATATTACACTAAGAACTTTTTCCATGTCTACATTCGATTTTTTTCCAAAAGCCATTGCTTCAGATAAACCTTGAACTAATCCCGCAATACAAATTTGATTTATCATTTTAGCTATTTGACCTGATCCAGATGGACCTATAAGTTCAACTGCTTTTCCATAAGATGTGAGAACTGGTTTAACAGTATTATAATCTTTTTCATCGCCGCCAATCATAATGGAAAGAATGCCATTTTCTGCACCAGCTTGACCGCCCGACACAGGAGCATCAAGAAAACTCAATTTTTTATCTTTAAGTTTTTGATAATAATTTCTTGCTATCTCTGCAGAAGCTGTTGTGTGATCAACGATTATTGATCCTTCAGTTACTTTTGAAAGAATTCCATCCTCACCTTCCATTACTTCAATAATATCTTCATCGCGTCCAACACACATAAAAACAATTTCAGAATTTTGAGAAGCTTCACCAGGAGTTTTAGCCATGCTACCTTTATATTCTTCTACCCATTTTTCTGCTTTAGCAGTTGTTCTATTATATACAGTTACATTATAACCTTTGTTTTGAAGATGACCTGCCATTGGATAACCCATTACTCCTAAGCCAATAAA